>PEXM01000022.1 GCA_002779055.1 Elusimicrobia bacterium CG08_land_8_20_14_0_20_44_26 | reverse complement strand
CGGGCATTCTGCAAATCCCTCGCTCACACAGCCCCGTCGGACACCATCCGCCGTTCTTGTTTTTAACCATAAAAAATCCTTATGGCAAAATTTCAGTTGTAGCGGCGAGCGTAAGCTCGCATATAGACGGTGAAATGTCGCCTTACGGCGACCGCTACAAATTATTGAAAATTAAATCTTGAATATTATTGAGAACTGTTCGCCGGAAATGTAGTTGCCCAAGGGGGTCTGCAACTACCGATATCTCAACTTTAAAAGTTCAATGAAAAATTTCAGCGAGTCCCTGATGGGGCTCACTCTGGAAGAAGATGAATTTCTCCATGTTACCGGAATTTCTCTGACAGATAATCCTCGTTCTCTGGCGAGCATGAGCAGTTCTATGTCAAAAGCGAATCCTTTTGTTTTCATTTTTGGAAAAATGTCTCGCGCCGGCGAACGTTTGAAAAGTTTGAAACCGCATTGCGTGTCGGAGTACTTCAAACCGACAATCGCTTTTACAAGCATCCGGCAGAAAAAACCCATCACTCTTCTCGCCGCCGGCTGGGGCGGGTCAAGGACGCTTTCCGGCAGATTTCTTGAAGCGATTAAAATATCCCCTCCGTCTTCCGAGGCCTTAAGAAATTTACCAAGTTCCCGTATGTCCGTGGAAAAATCCGCATCGAAAAAAAGAATAAATTCTCCGCGGGATTTCTCAACGCCGCGTTTAACGGCTTCGCCTTTCCCCGTGTTGCGGTCGAGAGTTATAATGATTTTTTCAGTCCGCGTCGCTTTTTGCGCGATTTCGGTTGTTTTATCGGTTGAACCGTCATCAACAATTATTATTTCGGAAGTATAACTTTGACCGAACAGATAATCGTCGGTTTTAGTTAGAGTTTTGAGGAGGTTGGCTTCTTCATTATAACAGGGAATAATAACGGAGACAAAAACATTTTCCATATTTTTAATTATAGCAGATATTAGGGATTTTGCACCGTAAGACGGTGCGGCTACTACCAATATTTGCCGAAAAATGATATACTTACATTTAAATTTATTGATGGCATCGGCAGTATCGCCGAGAAACAGGTACGATTTAGGGAGGTAAAAAATGAAGGTTACGGATGTTGTTATCAGGCTCGCGAAAGGTTCTTCGAAAATAAAGGCTTTTGCCGTTGTGACTTTTGACGAAGATTTTACGGTCAATTCATTTAAGGTTGTGGAAGGAGAAAAAGGTCTTTTTGTCGCAAGCCCCTCTCAGCGCGGCGCCGACGGCAAATATTACAATACCATAAGGATTAAGAGAGATTCCGAAATTGATGGTGAAATAAGCGAGAAAGTTCTCGCTAAATACAATGAGGCGGGAGAGGCTCCTGCCGAACCGCAGGTTTTTGAGGAGCCGCAGTAAATCCGGCGCCTTTGACGGAGTATTCCCGATTGCGGGGGGTTTAACTCTCTCCCTTATAAAAAAATGGAAAATGCGAAGAACCCCCTCTTAATCTCCCCCTTGAAAGGGGGAGAAGTCCGAAGGACAGTAGGGGTTAATTTGTGATTGATATAGCAAGAAGCGTTTTGCTGGGCCTGGTTCAAGGAATTACGGAATTTCTGCCCGTCTCTTCCTCCGGACATCTTGTTATTTTGAGAAGCGTTATGAAAAGCGATTCCGCGGGCGGCTTTGAGGAAGTGGCTTTTCTTCACCTCGCGACGCTCCTTTCGGTTCTCTATTATTTTCGCAAAGACCTCTTTTGTCTGGTTGGGGATTTTTTTAAGAAAGACGGCGTCACCGCAAGAAAAACGGTTTGGTTTCTTTTTGTAGCGAGCGTCCCCGCGGGCGCGGCGGGTTTTTTTTTCAAAGAAACCATAGACCGTTTTTTCTCAGGGAATTCAATATGGATATCGCTTTTTTTCGTCTTGACGTCCGCGCTTCTTTTGGGAAGCGACTATATCGGAAAACATGAAAGAAAATTGGGATGGGCGAATTCGCTTATTATAGGCGTTTTTCAGGCGGTCTCCATTCTGCCGGGCGTTTCAAGAAGCGGCTCGACGATATCTGCGGGCGTTTTCTGCGGCCTTGACAGGCGCCTTGCCGTGGTCTTCTCATTTTATATGAGCATTCCCGCCGTTCTTTTCGGCAACATTCTTTTCTCTTCTTTTGACGGCGGTTTTTTTACTCTCGCCCAGGCGGCCGGTTTTGCCGCGGCATTTTTGAGCGGCGTTTTCGCGGTTGACGTTCTTGTGAAACTTGTAAAAAAAGCGAAACTCAAATATTTCGGTTTTTACGCTCTAACTGTCGCCGTGGTGAACCTGTTTTTGATATGAGAAAATGGTAGAAGCGAAAGAAAGAAAAAGCGCGGATAACAGGGCGGATTTATCGGGGCTCTTTCTTCTCGCCTCGGGGGTTCTCATTTTTCTCTGGCTTTATTGGGAGCCGTCGCAGGGTATTGTAGGGAAATATGTGGTAAGCGCTCTCTTTTATCTTTTCGGCTGGGTTTCCGCGGTTTTTGCCGTCGCTCTGGCGCTTGCCGGAATACTTATTATCGCGCGCGCTGTTATTCCTGACCTTGTGAAAAAACTCGCCGGGATTTTTATAATTGTCTGCGCGGTCTCGGCATTTCTGGATCTTTCCAAAAAAGTTCAGGCGATTCTTCCAGCTGGCGCCGCCGGAAACATTTTCGCCGCTACGTTCAAAGGACTCTTCGGCAACACAGGCGCCTATATCATTGACGGGGTTATACTGATTATGGGTCTGCTTTTTACTTTTGAGACAAGCGTTAAAAAAATCCTGCGGTTTCTGGCAATACATTTTGTAAAACTTTTTAACGCTCTTTTGGCTCTTACGAAGTTTCTCAAAAAGCGGCGGATTCCCGCCGGAGAAAAAGTTAAAAAAATGCCCCCAAAACCGCAGACGGAAGACGAAATAAGGAAGAATGAAGCCGAACAAAGTGCAGACGTTCGGCGGGAACAAATCTCCCCTGACCCCAAAATCCCGCAGACGCGGCCGTCCGGTGTCAAAGAGTATCAGCTTCCTCCCGAGGATATTCTGATAAAAAGCCCGCGGGGCGAGAAAGAAAATTATGATTCGCAGTCCCTTGAAAAAGCGCTTGACTCCTTCGGTATAAAAGCGAAGGTCTCAGAAGTGATAATCGGCCCCTGCGTTATACGCTATGAACTTTCAATGGAAGCGGGTCAGAAGATATCGCAGGTTCAAAGTTTGACAAATGATATTGCGCTCCAGCTTATGGCCGAATCTATCAGAGTTCTTGCGCCCATACCGGGGAAAGCCGCGGTCGGTATAGAGGTGCCGCGTAAAAATAGGGCGGTGATTAACCTCAGAGAGCTTTTGACCTCGGATGCGTATGTCTTATCGCCCGCAAAACTTCCGATAGCGCTCGGCAAAAATGTGATTGGAGATGCAATCGTCGCCGACCTCGGCACGATGCCGCATCTTCTTATAGGAGGTGCGACGGGTTCTGGGAAAAGCGTCGTTATACACAACATAATTTTGAGTTTGCTTTACAAATTCGCGCCGTGGGACCTTAAACTTCTTTTGATTGATGCCAAAATGGTTGAGTTAACCGTTTATAACGACATCCCGCACCTTTTGTCAAGGGTCGAGACAAACGTCTCCGGAGCGGTGGCGTCTCTGAAGTGGGTTGTGTTTGAGATGGAGAGACGACTGAAAATATTTTCGCAGGTGGGTGTGAGAGACATCGCAGGTTTTCATGAAACGGGAGAGATGCTTCCCTATATTATTGTGATAATAGACGAACTTGCCGATTTAATGAACGTCGCCCAGAGGGATATGGAACTTGCCATCACCCGTCTTTCACAGATGTCGCGCGCCTGCGGAATACACCTAATTCTTTCAACGCAAAGGCCGTCGGTCAATGTCATTACCGGAGTGATAAAAGCAAATCTGCCCGCGCGATTGTCTCTCCAGGTTATTTCCAAAATAGATTCGCGCACGATACTTGATTCACAGGGCGGCGAAGCGCTTCTCGGGAACGGTGATATGCTTTATCTTCAGCCGGGTTCAAGTTCTCTTGAAAGAATACAGGCGCCGTTTGTTTCAAGGCATGAAGTGCAGAAAATTGTCCGTTTTATCATAAACCAGAATATAGAATTTGAATATCTTGACCTTGCGCGCGAAGTCAAACAGAGAAATTTATCCGCATCCAAAATTACGGACGATATTTTCTGGGATGCCGCGGAATTTCTCATAAGTCAGGGGAAAGCGTCAACGTCGCTCCTCCAGAGGCGTTTTCACATAGGTTACGGCCGTTCGGCCGCCTTGATAGATACGATGTATGAACTTGGAATAATCGGGGAAGATCTCGGTCCCACCAAGGGGCGGGAAATACTTCTTGATGAGGAATCGTTAGAAAAACTTAAAGCGGAAATGTGAAACTCTATGAGACGAGAAATAATTCTTGACAGGGGGCATTAGAAAAATTTAAAGCGGAGATATGAAATTCTGTGCTTTTCTTTGTGCGCTTTTATTGACAGTTTCCCTTAACGCCGCAAGTTATGGACCGCTCAAAACGCGCGCGGACTCATCTTTCTCGACCGCAACCGTCGCAGGCGCTCAGGAAAAAGTCAGAGACGAATTTAAAGAAAATATTGAAACGGCGGAAACTTTTTATGCGCAATTTTTTAAAAAAACCGTAGTGTCCGACTCGCAGAAAGTTTTGAGCGACTGGGGCGAAATATTTTATGAAAAAAAACCGATGAGGTTTATGCTCAAAATGCCGGAGGAGCAAGCGCTTATTGAAAACGGATTGATGAAGAGATATATTAAAAAATACAATGAAATTTATGTAAGCGTCTGGGAAGGGGGAAATCCGGTGTTTAAATATCTGGATATCCCAACAGGAGATACATCCGCGGTAACCCCCGTTACAGAGTTCTCTAACGAGGAAAGGGAGCATGTCCCTTATAAAATTCTGAATTTTAAAACCGAAGACGAAGACGTTCAAATTTGCTATGATACCACCACGCATATGATAAAAAAAATAAGTGTTGCAAATCCCCTTGCAAGAACCGAAACGGAAATTGTTAAATATGTAAAGAACGGACGTCTAAAAAAAGGCGTTTTTTCTCTTCCGAAAAAAGCCCGGGTGGTTGATTTAAGAAAATGACTCTCGCAAATAAAATAACTTTTACAAGAATGCTCGGAATTCCACTATTTATGTTTCTGCTTGAGATAAAGGGCTTCTGGGCGTATCTGGCGGCATTTCTGATTTTTGTTTTTCTCGCTTCCACCGATTGTGTGGACGGGATTGTCGCCCGCCGCCGCAAAGAGGTTACCGTTCTCGGAGAGTTTATGGATCCTCTCGCCGATAAACTGCTTGTCATATCGGCTTTGATATATTTTACAAAAGTGTCGTGGCTCGGAATAGAATGGTGGATGATTGTCATAATTATATCAAGGGAATTCATCATTTCGGGAATAAGAGTCCTCGCCGCGCGCAGAAAGATATCTATTCCGGCTCTTTTTTCCGGCAAGGTTAAAACGACGGTGCAGCTGACGGCAATAATAGCGACTTTGCTGATAATTATAATAAAAAGCGCCGAGGCGAAATGGCCTTTCGGACTCGGATCGTTTAAAGTAATTTACGGGTTCCCGTTGTACCTGATGATTTTCGCCACAATTACCACATTTTTGAGCGGCGTAAATTACATTTTGAAATATGTCTATCTTTTTGAAGGGCAAGCATAAACCCCCTCTCAATCTCCCCCTTATCAAGGGAGAGAAGTTTTTAGCAGTAGGGCAAACCTTTCAGGTTTGCGATTCTCCCCCTTTTTAAGGGGGAGAAAAAAGAGAAAAAAGTAAAATGGAAAAAAAGTAATACGGGAGGTTAGACGGTGAAGGATAAAATTATGAAATTTCTTGCCACGGGTTTTGGAGTTTCCAATTATGCACCCCATCCCGGGGAAGGAACAATAGGGACGGTTGTGGGCGTTATAATATTCGTCATATGGAGAGATTCCCTTTCTTACCCGAGCGACTACTGGATGCTTTTAGTGCTCGGCATCGCCGCGGGCGTCTACATTTCTGGAAAAGCGGAGGATATATTCGCTCAGAAGGACTGCCCTAAAATTGTTATAGACGAGATAATGGGTTTTCTTGTTTCAATGGCTTTTGTCCCGAAAAAATTCTGGCTTATCGTCATCGCTTTTGTAATATTCAGAATTTTAGACGGCGCTAAAATAAAACCGATAAAAATGGCTGAAAAACTGTCGGGCGGCTGGGGGATAATGGCGGATGACGTTATGGCGGGCTTTATAACGAATGTCATTATGCAGATAATCGTGATGAGGTTGGTTTGAGAATTGAAATCAATTCGGTAAATAAATCGTTTGCCGGGAAGACCCTTGAGATTTCGGGATGGGTTGACGCTCTCAGAGACCACGGGGGCGTCGTTTTTGCGGACTTGAGGAACCGTTCCGGTAAAATTCAGATCGTCTTTGATGTGACAAAAAAAGGCGCCGATTTCGCGAAAAACGTTTCAATGCTCAGAGTGGAATTTGTCATAAAAGTAAAAGGTAAAGTCCTTGAAAGACCGAAGGACTCCGTAAATAAAAAACTGGCGACGGGAGAAGTGGAGCTTTGGGTTGAAGAGTTTGAAGTTTTGAACACCTGCGAACCTCTGCCGTTTTATCCCGGCGAAAAGGTGAGCGAGGAAGTGCGGCTTAAATACAGGTTTCTGGATTTAAGAGGAGCCGGCATGCTTAAAAATCTTGTCTCAATGGACAGGATAATGAAAATAACGCGGGATTATTTTTCCGGTTGCGGTTTTATAGAAGTGGTGACTCCGATACTCACAAAATCAACGCCGGAAGGAGCGCGGGATTATCTCGTGCCGTCAAGGATGCAGCGCGGGGCGTTTTTCGCGCTGCCTCAGTCGCCGCAGCTTTTTAAACAAATTTTGATGGCGGCGGGGTTAGAAAAATATTACCAGATAGCGAAGTGTTTCAGAGACGAAGACCTGCGCGCCGACCGTCAGCCTGAATTTCTTCAGATTGATATGGAAATGTCTTTTACGGCAAGGGATGAGATTATGGAAACATCAAGGGCCCTTGTGGAAAAGATATTTGAGGAATTCGGCATAAAACTGCCGGCTGTTGTATCCTTGAAATATGATGAATCAATGAAAAAATTCGGTTCGGATAAACCGGATTTGAGGGTTGAAATTTCAACGCTCGAAGACATCACGGAAGTTTTCAGGGACTCCCCTTTCAACGTTTTTAGGTCAGAAGTTCAGGCGGGAAACAAAATTGTTGCATTCTTTGCGGCTCGGGAATTTTCCAGAGGAGAACTTGACGATTTGACGCTTGATGCGAAAGCACTCGGAGCCGGCGGCCTTGTGTGGATAAAAAAAGACGGTGATGATTTAAAAAGCCCCGTGCTCAAGTTATTCGGGGAAAAAGAGATAAATAAAATTAAGGAACTTTTTAATTTTGCAAGCGGAATGATTTTTGCGAGCACTTCAAAGAAAGCGTTTGAAATGATGGGCGCCCTGCGGATGAGCATTGCGAAAAATTTTAAATTGATGAAGGACGGCTTTTACCCGGTGTGGGTGGTGGATGCGCCGCTCTTCATAAAAAACGAAGAAGGCGGGCTTGAGTCGGTTCACCACCCTTTTACGGCGCCTGTGGGCGACATTTTTTCAGAAAATCCCTTGAAAATGGAGTCCCTTTCATACGACTTTGTTATAAACGGCGAGGAACTCGGCGGCGGGTCGGTGAGGATACATCAGGCGGAAGTGCAGAAAAAGATTTTTGAGATTCTTGGGATTCCGGAAGATGAATACAATGAAAAATTCGGTTTTCTTTTGAAAGCGCTGTCATACGGCTGCCCGCCTCACGGGGGTTTTGCTTTCGGTCTGGAGCGGCTCGCCGTCAAAATTCTCGGGCTTGATTCAATAAGGGATGTCATAGCGTTTCCCAAAACGCAGAACGCCGAATGTCCCCTGTCATCTGCGCCGGCCGCTGTCTCGCCCGCTCAGCTTCGCGATCTCGGTATAAAAATAGTAGGGGTCAGGTCTTGAAAGTTGAAAGAAACTTGTGATGTAAAAATTGCGGAAGAGAAGAAAAAAAATGCAAAAGCAAGAGGAGGCAAATTATACGACGCTGAAGGGCGGTGCCTTATTTCCGAACTTGAAATTGCGGACTCTTTCTTTGCGCGCCTCAAAGGGCTTCTCGGCAGAAAAAAAATAGCGGATGATTACGGAATGTTTTTGTTGCCCTGTGGAAGCGTGCACATGTTCTTTATGAAATTTGAGATAGACGTATTTTTTTTAGCCGGAGACAAAGAGGTTTTTAGGATTCTTGAGGTCAAAAGAAATTTAAAACCGTGGCGAGTGGCTTTTGCGCCTTCCGGCACGACGGCGGTCCTTGAAACAAAACCCGGAGTCCTTGAAAACAGGGGTCAGGTCTTGAAAGTTGAAAGAAACTTGTGATGTAATCAAGGTGCGGCGGTAACTCTAACTTGATTTCCGATTTGCGGAAAATATTTTATTACATCATTACGACAGAAGTCGTAACGATACGTGTCGTAATGAGATGAGGGGGGATTTGAAAAATGCAGCGGCGGGATAGCAGTCCTGCAGGGTAAAGCTTTGCAACCTGCAAGGTAGCGGCCGCATTGCTATGCGCGATGGCAATCGCACCGCTACAAAAGCGCCGGGAGAAAATGTAAAGAAATTTGCATTGAACTGCAAAATAATTTATAATATTTTGCAGTGGATGAAAAATGGAAAAAAGAGTTTTGAAGCAAATACTCCTTGAACAGAGAGAAGAGATTAACAGAATTTTTCAGGAAAGGATAATCAAAAGGGAGATAATTTCAAAAACCGGAGAACTGTTTACGGGGAATCTAATCAAAGTTATAACGGGAGTGCGAAGATGCGGGAAATCCGTTCTCGTGCATCTTTTGTTGAAAAATAAAAACTACGGATATATAAATCTGGACGATGAAAGATTAATCGGGACAAAGCCCGGCGACCTGAATGCTTTGTTTGAAACCGTTAAAGAAATAAACCCGGCTCTGAAATATATTTTTCTTGATGAGGCGCAGAATGCCGCGGGCTGGGAATTGTTCGTCAATAGATTGAAGCGGCTGGGATATAATATATTTATCACAGGCAGCAATTCCCGGCTCTTGAGCAGGGAACTGGCGACTCATCTTACAGGAAGACACATCGCTGCGGAACTTTTCCCTTTCTCTTTCAGGGAGTTTGTGGAATATAAAAATAAAAAATATAAAACAGAAGACGCTTTTATAGCCGAAAAAAGGGGGGAAATAAAAAATTTGTTTGCCGAATATGTGAAATTCGGCGGTTTTCCGGAAGTGATAAAATTGAAAAACGGCCGGGCAAAGGAAAAATATTTACGGGATTTATACGGTCAGATAATAGTGAAGGATGTGCTCTCCAGATTTTCAATAAAGTATGTTAAGGTTCTGAAAGAGATGGCGTTTTATCTGCTTTCTAACTTTTCTTCCCGTATGAGTTATAACCGGATGAAAAATATTTTTGACATTAGAAGCGTTCACACCGTAAAAAATTATGTTTCTTATCTTGAGGAGTCCTGTATTTTTAATCAACTGAATGTTTTTTCTTTCAAGGTTAAAAACCAGATGATGCAGCCGAAAAAAATTTATGTCGTTGACACCGGTTTTATTAATGCGGTCGCATCCCAGTTCAGCCCGAATTACGGTAAAATTATGGAAAATATTGTTTTGACCGAACTGTTGAGGAATAAAGACAGCGAGGAGATTTTTTTCTATAGCGATTCTCAGGGCAAGGAAGTGGATTTTGTGATTAAAAAAGGGACGAAGGTAGAAAAACTGATTCAGGGATGCTTTGACATTGAGGATGTAAATACAAGAAACAGAGAAATCAGGTCAACGATAATGGCGAGTCAAAAATTGAAGTGCGGAAATATTCTTGTCCTGACCGACGATTATGAAAATGAAGAAATTGTGAAGTGGCAGAACATAGAAAGAAAATTTAAGTTTCTTCCGCTGTGGAAGTGGCTCCTGTTCGGGCCGTCCGGCGGTAGTGTCAAATAAAATATGAAAAGTTAGTTGATATTAAGGAATACTCCCCTTTCTCAAAGGGGAGAACCTCCCGCCCCGGCGGATGAAACACTTTTTCAAAGGAGGGGGGCAGGCAAATAAGTGGTTTTAGCGACGGAATATTATGGATAATGTCAGTATAATTTTGACATTACCAGTTTACCTAAGGAGGGATAATTTATGAAGATTAAAGTTAAAAACAATGTTGATTGGGTCGGAAAGATTGATTGGGAACTGAAAAAATTCCATGGCAACGAGTATTCCATACACAGAGGAACCACCTACAATTCGTATCTGGTCAGAGAAGAAAAAACCGTTCTTATCGATACCGTGTGGAAACCGTTTGCAAAAGAATATGTGGAGAATCTGAAAAAAGAGATTGATTTAAACAAAATTGATTATGTGATTGCCAATCATGCGGAAATAGACCACAGCGGAGGCCTGCCCGAACTGATGAGTCAGATTCCGGAGACGCCGGTTTACTGCACCGAAAACGGAATAAAATCCCTCAAAGGCCATTATCATCAGAACTGGAATTTTCGTCCGGTTAAAACGGGCGATAAAATTGAAGTGGGCGTCGGCAAAGCGCTGATTTTTGTGGAAATGAAAATGCTTCACTGGCCGGACAGCATGGCTTGTTATTTAACATCGGATAATATTTTGTTCAGCAATGACGCTTTCGGCCAGCATTATGCCAGCGAATATTTGTTTAATGATTTGGTCGATCAGGCCGAGCTCTTTTCGGAGTGCATTAAATATTACGCAAACATTCTGACGCCGTTTAGTTCTCTGGTTGAAAAGAAAATTAATGAAGTGCGGGCATTAAAACTTCCCATTGATATCATAGCGACCAGTCACGGCGTCATCTGGCGGGATAATCCGGCGCAGATTGTGGAGAAATATCTTTCCTGGTCTAAAAATTATCAGGAAAACCAGATTACGATTCTTTATGATACGATGTGGGACGGCACAAAAATTATGGCGGAAAACATCGCATCGGGCATTAAAAAATCCGATAAGGACGTCAACATTAAATTGTTTAATGTCGCGAAAAAAGACAAGAACGACATTATTACGGAAATATTCAAATCAAAGACGATTCTTGTCGGTTCGCCCACAATCGGCAGAGGGATAACAAGCGCGGCCGCCGGTATTCTTGAGATGATTGAGGGTTTAAAATTTAAAAATAAAAAAGCGGCGGCGTTCGGCTGTTACGGATGGAGCGGCGAATCCGTGGATAAATTGAATGATTTATTGACAAAATCCGGATTTGAGTTAATAAACCGGGGCATAAAATGTTTGTGGAATCCGGATAAGGAAAGCATAGAAAAATGCGCGGCCTTCGGCGCCGAGATAGGTAAGATTTAAAAAATTACCGTTCGTTTCCGCGGCGAAACTTTTATTGACACGGAGCGCGATTTTTTTATATAATTTCCAAATGGCATTTATTATTTTTTTAATTGCTTTGTTTTTTCTCGTTCTGGCGGCGGCATATCTTTATAAAGAGAGCTGGGTCATAAAAATACACGCTTTTGTCAATTTTTTTATTTTTAATGATTCATACGTGCTTCATTACAAACGCAGGATGGGCGTTATCTGTCTCCTGATATCCTTCTTTCTCTTCTTTCTTATCCTGCATGGGTGAATTTTCGGATCTTCTGAAATGTTCCGCAGGCGAGATGAGGGAATTATTTCTTCAGGAAAAATCCGGTTTTTCGGTAACTGTTCGGAACGGCGAAAAATCGGACGACGAGAATATTTCAAGTTTCGGCGCGTCATTCAGAATAATAAGGAAAGGCCAAATGGGTTTTGCCTCAACAAACGAAAAAGCGAATTTGAAAGAACTTTATGAGGAAGCCATGAAAAATCTTTTCCCCATAAATGACTGGGGATGGGACATTCCGTCTTCTTCCTTTAAA
>PEXM01000084.1 GCA_002779055.1 Elusimicrobia bacterium CG08_land_8_20_14_0_20_44_26 | reverse complement strand
GCGTTTGCCATGTGGAAAACCGACGAAGGGCGCAGAGCGTCTTCGGGAAAACTGCTTATAAAATTGTTGAATGCGTTTACGGCTTCTTCGTTATTCCCTGCCAGATACAGACTCTCCGCAAGGTAATACAGGGATAGTTTTGACGATTGCGCCTCCGGATATTCAAGGATGATTTTGCGGAACATCTTTGTCGCCGCAAGGTATTCTTTTTTTTCAAAAGCCCGCGTCCCGAGTTGCCAGCACGCTTCTGCCGCCAGTTCTCCTTCGGGATAGAGTTTTACGAAATCCGCAAGGCCCCTGCCGCTTAAATCTTTCATTCCCTTTTCAAAATATGCCGACTTAATATTTTCAAGCACTTCCGCTTTTTTCGCCTCATCCGGATGCAGCGCGAGAAAATTTTTATATTCGGCAATTGCCTGCGTGAATTTCCCGCTGTTATAATAACTTTGCGCTATGAGAAGCTCGGCGTCTTTCAGGGCTTCCGCATTCGCGGGGAAGCTTTTTTTTATTTTACGGCAGTAAAGGACGGCATCCTCGTAATTTCCGAGGCCGAAACTCGTATAAGCGAGGCGATTATATGCCTTCAGAGCGTATTCGGAATTTCTACCGGTCGGGATTTTGATAAAGCATCTGCGCGCTTCGTCAGGGAGACGGAGTTTCAAAAAACATTCACCTTTCATAAATAAAGCCTCGTCAATACCGCTCCGGTCGCTGGGATAACTTTTTATAAATTCGTTATAATCGGCTATTGCTTTTTTGTAGTTTCCGGCTGTAAAAAAAAGCCCCGCAGAAGCAAGCAGTGATGTTTTTCCGGCGGATTCATCGTCTTTGAATTTTTCGGCGAATTCACGGTTGCTGTCTTCAGCGTCGGCGTATTGGCCTCTTAAAACCTTGCAGGCGATTCTTGCGCTTTCTGCAAATTTTACGGCGGGAGCGCCCTGATACGTTTTTATAATATATTCATAAGTTTTTTCCGCCTCGTCAATTTTCCCGCTGTCATAATAGGCGTTTGCTATAAAGTAATACGCCCACGCTTTCCAGTTGTCCGTGAAGAGGTCTTCTTTGTCGGATAAGTCAAGAAAGCTTGTCATAAGAGAGCCATTCTTTCCGTCATTAACGAACTGCATACCGAGCATAAATAATGCTTTGCCTCTTGTTTCAGCGTCGGGAATGTTGTTTATGATTCCCTGAAATGCCGCCTGAGCGTTAGCGGAGTCATTCATCCTGTAAAGACACATCGCTTTCAGAAGCGCGATGTCTTTTTCAATGCCTCGAAGGGCAGTCCCAAATGGAGGCTTCGCTCGGCTCTGCGGCCCGCTTCGGGCAGTCGTAGGAGTTCCACTATTGTAATATTTTGCGGCGTCTTTTAATAATTTTTCGCATACAGCCAGGGCTTGCTCATATTTTCCCGTGTTATAGTAGAGAAGCGCAAGGCCGCAGGATGCCGTTAAACTTATGCGTTTCACGCCGGGATTTTCCGAAATGATTTTCAGATATTGTTCATAAGCTTCGCCGTATTTTTTAAGTTTAGCGTAGGTCTTTGCCAGCAGAAGCCGTACAAATGCCTGCGTTTCGGTGCGGGCGCTATTGCCGTAACACTCCATAAAATATTTACAGTTTGCGATTGCAGTTTTATATAAACCTTTTTCAAACCGACAATATCCCGTCATCAACCTGGCGTCCGGAGCATAGACCCCCGATGGATATATTCTGAGGATGTTCAAAAAAATATCCGCGGCGGAGTCATATTCCTTCATCCTGTAAAAAATCATTCCGCATCTGAACATGGCATCGCAGGCGAGATCGTTTTTCTTATTTTTTTCATAAATTTTTTTGAAAAGAGCGCGGGCCTGCAAAAGTTTGCCTTCATTTTCAAGACACCTGGCGAAATAAAATTCACTCAGTTTCTGATTTTCAAATTCCGGGTTTTTAATTTTCTCGAAAAAGGCCTTTGCGTCAGTGTATTTTCCCATGTGGTAAAGAATGAGTCCTATACAGTAGTTTGTCCTATCGCTCGCGCAGTATCCGGCGTGTGTTAAAATCAGTCGGTTCATTACGTCCATCGCTTGATTCGTTTTTCCCGTTTTGAGCTCGCACTGCGCCATGGAAAATTCTGCCTCTCCCGCGAGATGACCCATTTTCTGTTGGATTCCGTCAAAGATTTCAAGAGCCTCGTCAAATTTTCCCGTGTTGTAGAGGGACTCCGCCTTTCTGAATAATGAGTATTCGTAAAGACCTCCGGCTATGCTTGCCGACGAGGCCTCCGCCGCGGCAGCGCCATAATTTTTTAAAGCGTCTTCGTAGAGACCTTTTTTGAATTTGAGTTCTCCTAAAATGAAATGCTTATATGATTTCTCCATCGCTTCATCTTTTTGAATCAATTGTTCAAGTTTTTTGTTTTCATTACGATTAAACAAATTTATTATGCTTTTTTCCGGTTCGTCAAAGCCCGTAAAAACAAGCGTTTTTATTTCTGCGTCAATCCAGTCCGCATTTTCCGTCGTCGGAGGGTTTCCCTGTTTTTCTCCGGGCAAAGAAAAAAAGGATGATTCATTCTCTGGTGAAATGTTTTCTTTTGTGAAATTTTTATTCGGCTCTTCTCTTACGGTTTTTTCAATGTATTCAACAAGGTTTAGATGTTCTTCATCCGCCTCCGCCTCGGCCTTCGCCGGAGGAGGATTATCCGCCTCTGCCGTATTTTGTTTAATATTTTTCTCTGTTTGAACGGCGGGGAGAGCGACTATTTGAGGCGGGTTTTCTCTTGGAATCGCTTTATAACCGAGAAAGGATATTGTCAAAGCCACTAACAGATATATTATCATTTTTGCTTACTTCAAAATGCTTTCTTTTGAAATATAGCCTTTTTCAATCAGCTCTTCGTCGCTCGCAGGGTTTCTCCCGTAATCTTCTTTGAAAGCGTTTTCCGCTTTTTGAGTGAGATTCTCGTTCAGTTTCTTTTCTTTTTCTTTTATATTTTTTATTTGTTCTTCCGATGTAACTGCGGAATTTGAAATTAAATTTTCCCCCTGTCGGGAAAAGCGCATTCTGTAAAAATGCCACCACCACAAAGCCGCTATAAGTATGAGGAGAAGGAATACCTTTTTTGTAAGGTTTTTCTTAAGTTCTTTCACACAAGAAGTTTCTTCATTTCCCTGACGGCTTCTTCCAAACCGACAAAGACGGCGCGGGCGATAATGCTGTGTCCTATGTTGAGTTCGTTCATTCCGGGAATTTGTGCTATTTTTAGTGTGTTCCCGTAATGAAGACCGTGTCCGGCATTCAATATAAGACCGAGATCGAGAACTTTTTTTGAGACGCTCTTTATGCGAAGCAATTCTTTTCTTTTTGCCTCGCCTCTGGATACGGCATATTTTCCGGTGTGGAGTTCAACGCAGTCCGCGCCGAGTTTTTTTGAAAGCACTATATTTTTTTCATTGGGTTCTATAAAAATGCTGACGCGGATTCCATTTTTATGAAGCGCCGGAATGACTTTGAGCAGCGTTTTTTCATACTTAAAAACATTGAGTCCTCCCTCGGTCGTCAGTTCCTTTCTTTTTTCGGGAACGATGCAGACATCGTCAGGGCGCAGTTTTTTCGCGAAAGAAATTATTCCCGGATTGAGCGACATCTCCAAATTGAGTTTTGTTTTGATTTTTTTGCGCAGGAGTATGCAGTCCGCATCCTGTATGTGCCTGCGGTCTTCTCTCAGGTGAATCGTTATGCCGTCGGCGCCGCCTTTTTCGCAAGATGCGGCAGCTTTGACGGGGTCGGGGTATTTGGTAAATCTTGACTGCCTTATAGACGCTATATGATCTATGTTTACGCCGAGTTTAACCATTTTTACAGGGATAGACCCCGACCCGCGACTTCGTCCGTAATGGGAGGAGTTCCGGTCATTGACCGAGATAGTATTTTACATACGTCCATATAACAAACGCTATTACCAGAGCGAGAATTTTGAGATATATGCTTTTTTTCATTTTGCGGATTCAAATTCCTTTATTCTGTAAAGAGCCACAAGCTCTTTTTTAAGGTCGTCCATTGATATGTTTCTGATGAGTTCCCCTCCGCGGGCGAGAGACACCGACGAGGTTTCTTCGGAGAGGACGATAGCCCATGCGTCTGAGACCTCGCTCATTCCGATTGCCGCTCTGTGGCGGGTGCCGAGAATTCTTGATGCCATTTCCTCCATCGTCAGAGGAAGTATGCAGGAGGCGGCGAGAGTGGTGTTTCCTTTTATGATGACAGCCCCGTCGTGCAGAGGACTTGTGGGATTAAAAATAGATATCAGAATCTCGGGCGAAATTTCCCCTCCTATTTTTACGCCGGTTTCAATGTAGTTTTTAAGCCCGATATTGAGTTCTATCACAATGAGAGCGCCCCAACCTCTTTCTTTCGCTTCTTTGAGAGCGTTTATTATGGCGTCTATCCAATCGGGTTTTATCCTGAAGAGAAAACCGGCCACTTTTCCGCTCCCCAATTTGGCGAGGATAAACCTGAGTTCCGGCTGGAACACGATTACGATGGCAAGAATGCCGATGACCCACGCTCCCGAAAAAAGCCAGGAAAGCGCCGAAAGTTTTAAGAATCTGGAGAATATTGTCAAAAAGAGAAGAATAAGTATTCCTTTGATTATGGGTATGGCGCGCGTTCCCCGCAGGAGAGTGAGGATGTAATATATTATGATTGCTGTAAGAACTATGTCGGCGGCGTTGCTCAGATATTTATTCCAGAAGGCGGCGGCAGTGTAGAGATATTCAGTCATTTTTGATTAGGTTCATCGCCTCAGCTCTAACTTTCGCATCCGTCATAAAAACGCCCCGGAGAGCGGATGTGAGCATTTTGGAACCCTGTTTTTTTATGCCGCGCATCGTCATACAAAGATGCTCTGCTTCTATGATAACCATTACGCCGAGAGGTTCAAGAGCTTTAACGATGGTGTCTGCCGTCTGCTGCGTCAGACGTTCCTGTATCTGGATGCGGCGGGCGAAAACGTCAATAAGCCGCGGTATTTTGCTGATGCCGATGAGCACTCTGTTTTTAGGAATGTATGCAACCGCGGCCCGCCCGAAAAAAGGAAGCAGGTGATGCTCGCAGAGAGAAAAGAAAGGAATATCTTTGACGAGGATTATTTCGCTATAGCTCTCGGTTTTGTAAAACGTGCTTAAAATCTTAGCCGGGTTTTTTACGAGATATCCGGAAGTTATTTCCTCATACATATCTGCCACTCTTTCGGGCGTTGAGGCGACGCCCTCTCTTTCCGGATTTTCACCGATTGCTTCAAGAATCAGTTTTGTCGCCTGTATTATCTTTTTTTTGTCCACTATTGTCCTTCTCCTTTGCTTGCGGCTCACCGGTCGCGATGACGTTTTCTTTAGATGCCTTGAAATCGGGAAGTTCCTCTTCCCGCATAATGCTTTCTATGTCGCTTCCCAGCAGAATTTCTCTCTTTTCAAGTTCTTCCGCCATTTTATTGAGATATTTTTTATTTTTTTCAAGAAGTTCTATCGTTTCCCGTTCCAATTTTACAATTATGTCTGTCACTTCCTCGTCAATTGTCTGTTTTATTTTTTCGCTAATGTGGGGCTGTTTGAATAAATCCATTCCCAGAAAGACGTCGGCTCCGTGTTCCTTGAAGACGGCGGGACCTATACGCTTACTCATCCCGTATTCCGTTATCATTTTATAGACGATTTCTGTCGCTTTTTCAAGGTCGTTGCTCGCGCCAGTCGTTATCTGATTAAAGATAACTTTTTCGGCACATCGTCCTCCGAGGAGAACTTTTATTTTGTCCGAGAGTTCTTCGCGGGAGGCAATGTAGCGGTCCTCCGTGGGAATCTGGAGAGTGTACCCGAGCGCCGGACCCCGGGGTATTATAGAAACTTTGTGCACGGGATCTCCGTTGGGAAGAAGTTTTGCAACGAGCGCATGTCCCGATTCGTGATAGCATATTATTTTCTTTTCTTTTTCTTGCATAATTCTGCTTTTTTTCTCCGGTCCCGCGATAACCCTGTCAATGGCCTCTTCAAGCTCCTGCATTTCCACGGCTTCTTTATCTTTGCGCGCGGCAAGGAGAGCCGCCTCGTTTATAATGTTGGCGAGATCACTGCCCACAAAGCCGGGCGTCCTCCTGGCGATGACGGCGAGGTCAACTTCCGCCGCTATTTTTATTTTTTTTGCATGGACCTTAAGAATTTCTTCTCTCTCGGTTAAATTCGGAGGAAGCACATGAATGTGCCTGTCGAATCTTCCCGGCCGCAAGAGAGCGGGGTCGAGAATATCGGGCCTGTTGGTCGCCGCGATTACAATCACATTGGTGTTTTCCTCAAAACCGTCCATTCCCACCAGCAGCTGGTTGAGCGTCTGTTCGCGCTCGTCATGACCTCCGCCGAGCCCCGCGCCTCTGTGCCTGCCCACGGCGTCGATTTCGTCCACAAAAATCACCGCCGGGGCGCTCTCTTTTGCCATCTCAAAAAGGTCTCTAACGCGGGATGCCCCGACACCGACGAACATCTCCACAAATTCGCTTCCGGAAGCCGAGAAAAAAGGAACGCCCGCTTCTCCGGCGATCGCTTTTGCCAAAAGAGTTTTACCCGTTCCGGGAGCTCCGTAAAGAATGACGCCTTTGGGAATTTTGCCGCCGAGTTTTTCGAATTTCTTCGGATTTTTAAGGAATTTAATTATTTCAATCAACTCTTCCTTGACTTCATCGCACCCCGCAACGTCCGCGAAGGTGGTTTCCACTTTTGTGGCGTTGTGAGCGCGCGTTTTACCGAAAGAAAATATCTGTTTAGCGCCTCCGCTCATTTTTGTCGCCATCAGAAACCACAGCAAAACGAACAGAAGAATCGGCCCGAAGTTGAATATAATATTGCTGAACCATTTGTTTCCCGTTTTCCCTGTATATTCTATTCCGTGTGTCTGTAGTTCTCCTATAAGATTGGGGTCGTCAAGATAGGGCGTTTTAAATTTTTTTTTGTCCATCCCCGAGCGGTAAACGCCGATTATAACATCGTCTTTGTATATTATTACCGAAACGACTTTTTCCGCGCGGATGAGTTGAATGAATTTGTCGTATGTTATTTCCTCTTCTTTTGATTTGCCGGAATATGTGTAGTTCAAATAGAGGATGAGTGCCGCAACGAGCAGCCAGAACGATAAACCTATTTTTCTTTTTGGCACTATATTTTTCTGTGTGCGGTTCTATAAATTTCCGGTTTCAGCACTCCGATGTAAGGAAGTTCCCTGTAAAACTGATTATAATCAAGACCGTATCCCACACAAAATTTATTTGGAATTACGAACCCCGCGTAATCCACTTTTATCTCTATTTTACGGCAGGCTTTTTTATCAAGCAAAACGCATATCTTGAGTGAAGAGGGTTTTCTCGTCATAAGATTCCTTTTAAGGTATGAGAGTGTGAGTCCCGTATCTATTATATCCTCAATAATAAGAACATCGCGTCCCACGATTGATTCCCTCATATCCATCAGGAGGCGTACGACGCCGGAAGATTCGCTGTCTCCGGCGTATGAGGATACGCTCATAAAATCAAGGACAACCGGAATTTCAAGTTGCCTTATAAGGTCGCAAAGAAAGACGACGCTTCCTTTCAGTATTGAAACAAGAATGGGTTTTTTCCCCCGGTAATCCCTGTTTATCACTGCGGCAAGTTCCGACACTTTTTTGCGTATAACTTTTTCCAGCAGAAGAATTTCCTTTATGTCGGGGTGTTTCTTTTTATTTTGCATTTTTATATGCTCTACCATTTTTTATAATGAGTTCAAAATCCCTCAAAGTAAATTTGCCGCCTTTTTTTTCGCTTATGAAACTATCAATTTTCTCAACTACCCCGGAATTTGCTTTTTTATCAAGATATTCTGCAAGAAAACATTTCCGTAAAAATTTATTATAACTCAAATAGCGGCTAATATCAAGGGCGCTCTTTTCTCCTGTGAGTCCTGAGGTGTTTTCAGTGATAAAGAGGGCAAGCTCTTCAGCCTGCCTGGAAACAGCGAGAATCCGTTTATTAACGGAGTCGCCGAAGTTTTTTGAAAGATATGGCAAAAGTTTATGGCGTATTTTATTTCTGAGGAAACTCGTGTCTTTGTTTGAGGAATCCCGCATAAATTTTATTTTCCGGTCTTTGAGAAAATTTTCAAGTTCGCTTCTCTCAAAATCAAGGAGTGGCCTTATGACAGGAACGGAAAAAATGAGAGTTTTCCGTTTTATTCCGTAAAAGGACTGGATACCTCCTCCTCTCAGAAGTTTTATGAAAAATGTTTCAACCCTGTCGGAGAGTGTGTGCCCTGTGAGAATTTTGTCAAAGCCGGACTTCCTGCAAATTTCGGCAAGAAGCGTGTATCTTAAATCCCTTCCGGCATCTTCCAGAGAATTTTTATTTTTTTTTGCGAAAGCCCGCACATCGGCGCTGCGCGTGTAAAAAGGACACCCGCATCGCGCGGCAAGAGCACGGACAAATATTTTCTCCTGTGCGGACTCTTCGCGGAGTTTGTGGTCTATATAAGCGAAAGCCGTTGTGTTTTTAAGGAAACCCGAAAGAATCGCCAGGGCGGTGGAATCGCTTCCGCCGGATGCGGCGACAAGCACTTTCTCTCCCGGCAGAATGAGTTTGTCGCGGGCGCACGCTTCAAGAAATTTAAGAATAACTTTTTTTTCAGTTTTATCTGTCATTTTTAACTCCCGCTCGAGAATTATATAAACTCTGACAAAAAAATCAAACAGCGGATTCGTATACGGTTAGAATATTTAGAGACATTGTATTGCGGTTTTATTTTCCGGTCCCGATATCTGTCGGGGTTGGAAAACCCCGCGGACAAAATAGCGACCTTAAAAGGTCGCACTACCATTA
>PEXM01000049.1 GCA_002779055.1 Elusimicrobia bacterium CG08_land_8_20_14_0_20_44_26 | reverse complement strand
TTTACAGGGCGCAGTATGATGCGTTGAAAGCAGTAAACAAAGAACTTATTTCTCTTTATTGGGATATCGGCAGGGGCGTGGTTGAAAAACAGAAAAAATACGGATGGGGAAAGTCGGTTGTGGAAAAACTTGCAGATGACTTGCAAAAAGAATTTCCTGGAATTAAAGGATTTTCGTCACGTAATATATGGAATATGCGAAATTTTTATTTGTTATATAAAAATAATCAAAAACTGCAACCACTGGTTGCAGAAATTAGCTGGGTTAAAAACATTATTATTATGGAAAAATGTAAAGATGATTTAGAACGCGAGTTCTATATCAAAATGACGAAGAAATACGGTTGGACAAAAAATGTTCTAATCCATCAGATTGAGAATAAATCCTACGAGAAATATTTATTGAATCAGACAAATTTTGATAAAGCACTTCCCGAAAAATACAGGCATCAGGCAAAACTTGCAGTTAAAGACGAATATACTTTTGATTTCTTGGAACTGGGCGAGGAACACTCTGAAAAACAGTTAGAAATTGAACTGATAAATAATGTGCGAAAGTTTCTGATTGAAATGGGCGGTTATTTTACTTTTGTCGGGAATCAGTACAGAATAAAAATTGAAGATGACGAGTTTTTTGTTGATTTACTTTTGTATCACAGGATACTGAAATGTCTTGTCGCCATTGAACTCAAAGTCGGTGATTTTAAGCCGGAGTATGCCGGGAAAATGCAATTCTATCTGGCTGCTTTGGATGATAAGGCAAAACTTAGAGATGAAAATTCCTCTATAGGTATAATTCTTTGCAAGTCAAAAAAACGGACAATTGTTGAATATGCTTTAAGAAGTGTTAATAAACCGATAGGTGTTGCAACATATAGAATAACTAATAAATTGCCGAGAAAATTACAGAAATATCTTCCGTCACCAAAAGAAATATCTGAAAAATTAAAAGAAATGTAATTTATGAAACTGCATTTTGAACAGAACCGATGTATGAAGCTTTTTTGGAAAGGTTGACTGATTTACCCCGTTAGAGAACGCCGCCGACTTCTGTCGGCGATATAAGTTCTCCTTTGACCCCGTAACTCCGAAGAGTTTCAGGGTTGATGGCGGTATAATGCTGCCATCTTTTATTGCTTGCCCCGTTAGACGTTTACTATCTAACGGGGTAAAAGAATTCTTGAATTCTCTAACGGGGTTTACATAAAGTATAATAAAATGATACATTATAAAGTAAACGGCGGGCGATAAGATACGGGAGGAGTAAGGATGAAAGTGATTCTTGCAAAGAATGTGGCGAATTTGGGAGACATCGGCGCGATAAAAGAGGTTGCGGAGGGTTTCGCGAGGAACTATCTCATACCGAGGGGCTTTGCCTATATGGCTTCGGAAAACAGCGTAAAGCAGGTTGAGAAAATCCGTCTGAAATACATTGAGAAGAAAGGCAGAATTCTCCAGAAGGCGCAGGCGCTGGCGCAAAAGATATCCGAGATGGAATTAAATATCGCAAGAAGCGCTCATGACGAGAACAAGCTTTTCGGCTCTGTCGGCGAAAGCGAAATAGCGGGCGCTCTGAAAGAGAAGGGTATTGAATTGGACAGAAAACAGATTGAGCTTTCAACCCCGATAAAGGAACTCGGCATTTATGAGGTTAAAGTGAAACTTCATCCGGAAGTGACGGCCGCGCTTAAGGTGTGGGTCACGCCGAAAGAATAAATGACAGCAGCGCGCAAAGACACCGCTATTCAATCGCAACTTCTGAAAATACCGCCTCATGACTTGGATGCGGAAAAAGCCGTTCTCGGGTCTATCTTTATCAATACAGAACTGATATACGACGTTATCAGCATTATAGGTTATGAACCGGAAGTTTTTTACGATGCGAAAAACAGAATAATTTATGATGCTTTTTTAGAACTTTTAGAGACAACAAAATCGGTGGATATGATAACTCTTAAGTCGGTTCTTGACCGGCGTCACGAGACGGAGAACATCGGCGGAATGGATTACCTCACTTCTCTTGTGGAAACGGTTGAGGTGGCGGCGCACGCGCAGGAATACGCCCAGATTGTCAAAGACAAATATGTTTTACGCTCTCTTATTAATGCGGGCACGGACATAATTAATATGTGTTTTAGCTCGTCCGACCCCGCAAAGGAAGTGCTTGATAAAGCCGCTCAGAAAATAATGAAAGTGGCAGAGACTCAATTTGCCATGAAAGATTTCAGGACTCTCGGCGAACTTGGAACGGATTTCATTAAAGCGATAGGCGACCCGAAGAGTACGGGAATACAAAAATTCGGCTACAGGGAATTAGACGAAAAAACTTTCGGGCTTCATCCGGGGGAACTCATAATTATCGCCGCGCGTCCCTCAATAGGAAAGACCACGCTGGGCGTCAATATATGCATAAATATCGCCTCCGAACTGCTTAAAAAGAAAAAGAGCAAAGAGGAGAAACCCGATGCCGTCTGTATTTTCTCGCTTGAAATGTCAGCCGGCGAAATTTTCAGGAGAATGCTCGCCTGTGAAGGGCACATACCTATGAACAATTTGAGATACGAGGCGCTGGACAAAGTCGTAACAGGCAGAATGCAGGATAAAATAAACGCAATAGTGGATAAGATGACAGGTTACCCTATTTATGTAGATGCCTCGGCTTCAAGTTCCGTGCTTGAAATGAAGACCCGCGCCAGAAAGATTCAGATAGAGCGGGGTCTTGCTCTCATAATGATAGATTATATACAACTAATGTCAGGAAGCCCGCAGTCCGGCAGACAGGGCAGACAGTTTGAGATTGCTGAAATATCAAGGAATCTCAAAATGATGGCGAAAGATCTCAGGGTTCCCGTGATCGTGTTGTCCCAGCTTTCCAGAGAAGTGACGAAAAGAACCGGCAAAGCCGCCGAGCCGCGTCTATCCGACCTGCGGGATTCGGGCGCCATTGAACAGGATGCGGATCTCGTTCTTTTTCTTCACGAGCCGTATGACACCGAAGAGAATTTTGAAAGTCCTATCATAAAAGTGATTATCGGAAAACAGCGAAACGGCAGTTTGGGGAAGCTTGATTTGAAATTTATGAAAAAATACTCGCAATTCGTCGATGTGGAAAAAACTTTCGGCGACGAAACGCCGATATGAAACAAACGCCTTCTTTGAAGGCATACGGGGCTGTTGCGGGAAGGGAAATGTTTTTGCGGCCCACGGTAGCCCGTATAGACCTAAAAAATCTCAGGGATAATTACAGGGCTCTCAGAAAAAAACTTCCCGTCATCGCCGTTGTGAAAGCCGACGCTTACGGACACGGCGCCGTTGAGATTGCTAAAACACTGGAGAATCTTGGTGTGGCAATGTTCGCCGTGGCGCTTATAGAGGAAGGAATTGAGCTGCGTTCCGCCGGCATAAAAAAGCCGATTCTTATCGGTGGCAGCATTTATCCGTTTGAAAATTACGTGAAAGTCGCCGAATACAAACTCATTCCGACAGTCGCTTCCCTGGATTCCGCGAAGGCCCTCTCGCATATCTCATCCTCCCCGACGAAAGTCCATGTTGAGGTTGACTGCGGAATGAACAGGACAGGAGTGGGTCTTCAAAACGCTCTCGCAATTATCATTAAAATCGCGACGCTCTCAAACATTTCAGTTGACGGGATTTACACTCATTTCCCGTCGGCTGATTCCGACAGGGAACTCACTCTTACTCAAATGAAGAGGTTTAGAAATCTTAAATATGCTCTTCTACGAGCGGGAATAAAACCGCGGTTTTTTCACGCGTCCAACACTGCGGCTCTCAGGTTTGCGCAGACAGATTTTAATCTTATAAGGCCGGGGCTCGGTTTGTACGGATTGAAACCGTATCCGTCTTACAGAGGGACAAAGCCCGTTATGAGTTTTGCGACGAAAATCGTGTATTTGAGAAAAATAAAAAAAGGCGAGACCGTTTCATACGGCGGATGCTGGAAAGCCCGTAAAAATTCGGTTATTGCGACGATTCCCGCCGGTTATGCGGACGGCGTGCGAAGAGAACTTTCCGGGAGAGGAAATGTTCTTATAAGAGGTCGCAGATTCCGCATAGCCGGAAGAGTTTGCATGGATATGACGATGATTGACGTTACCGAGCTTAAAAACCCCTGTGTGGGCGAGGACGCTGTAATTTTGGGTCGTCAGGGCGCAAATGAAATAAGCGCGGAAGAAATCGCCGGGTTGTGCGGCACGATAAACTACGAAATCTGCTGCGGAATATCAAAAAGAGTGCCGAGGGTTTATGTCAACTGATAAGCGCTGGGACCGGGCGGAGGGTTCAAAGGGTTCAATAGGAACCGTCCCTATTGATGTTAACTGATATGCGTTCGGGTCTTGGAAATATGCTCAGCGGAGTTGGCGCCGCCTCAATTCTGCTTAAAAAGACCGTCGTTTCACTTTTCAAAAGAAAACTTGAATGGAAAAACACATTAGACCAGATTTTGTTTATAGGGACCAATTCCGTGCCCCTTGTGCTTCTCAGCGGTTTCTTCACGGGGATGGTGCTGGCTCTTCAGACGGGCGAGACGTTCAGGTCCGTTTTCAATGAACCCATTTACGTGGGCCTTGCGGTGGGTTATTCAATGATTTTGGAACTCGGCCCGGTTCTCACGTCAATTGTCGTAACGGGGCGCGCCGGCGCCGCGATGACGGCGGAAATAGGGACGATGAAAGTGACCGAACAAATTGATGCCCTCCATACTCTCGGGACGGAGCCGGTGACCTACATACTTGTGCCGAGGTTCTTGGCTTTTATAATAGCCCTGCCTCTGCTTGTCGTTTTTGCGGATTGCGCGGGGATTTTCGGAGGGCTTATCGTGGCTATCTATAAACTTGGTATTCCCTTTTCAAAATACTGGGATGAGATAACGGAGATGGAAATATCCGACCTCATGCACGGTTTCATAAAAAGCGGTTTCTTCGCCGTCATAATAGCGTGGGTCTGCTGCTATAACGGCCTTGAAACCTCCGGTGGGGCGGAAGGCGTGGGAAAATCAACGACAAGAGCCGTCGTTACGGCGATGGTTATGATACTCGTGACCGATTATTTTCTTTCTTCTCTTTTGATAAGCATGGGAATAGGTTAAGATGCAAAATGGGAATTGAAATAAAAGGTCTCTGTAAAAAGCTCGGCGGTAAAGATGTCCTGAAAGGTGTTGACCTTGATATTTTTGACGGGGAAGTGATAACAATAATAGGCGCCAGCGGCATGGGGAAAACCGTGCTTTTTAAACACATCGTGGGTCTTACGAAACCTGATTCCGGAAGCATTATTGTTGACGGAACGGACATAACCGCAATAGATGAAGACAACCTTCTTAAAGTCCAGGCGAAATTCGGAATGCTTTTTCAGGGCGCGGCGCTCTTTGACAGTTTGAGTGTTTTTGAAAACGTCGCATTCGGTTTGAAACGCCTTACAAATATGAATGAATCGCAGATTAAAAGACGCGTCGCTGAAGTTCTTAATATGGTGAGCCTTCCCGGAACGGAGAGATTATCTATTTCCTCTCTCTCCGGAGGCATGAAAAAAAGGGTGGGGCTGGCGAGAGCGCTGGCCACTTCGCCGAAATATCTTTTTTATGACGAACCCACAACGGGGCTTGACCCTCTTTTGGCGGAATCCATAAGCGACCTGATAATAAAGGTCAACAATGACCTTAATATAACCTCTGTGGTCGTCACGCACGACATGCATTCGGCTTTCAAAGTTTCGCACCGTTTAGCTTTTCTTTATGACGGCATCATAAAAACCGTGGGTTCCGTGGATGATATAAAAAAAACTGAAATCGCGAGCTTGAGAGATTTTATAAATGTGGGTATGTAAAATGGGAGATGATATATGACTGAACAAATAAAAGTGGGAGCGTTTGTTTTATTCGGCGCGGTTGTTCTTGCCGTCGTAATAACTATTTTAGGGAAGGTGCAGTTGAAGAGCGGTTATTCATTTGACATTATTTTTAATGATATTTCGGGTCTTGCCGACAATTCTCCCATTAAAATAGCGGGAGTCAAAGTCGGTAAAGTTACCGGTTTTGAAATAACCGGCGGCGGTAAAGCGAAAGTCCGTGTGTGGCTTGAGCAGAAATACAAAGTTCATCAGGGTTGTGACGCCAGGGTTGTCTCAACAGGTCTCATCGGCACAAAGTACCTCCAGATGAATACGGGCGATGAGGATAAACCCTTTATAAAAAGCGGTGAAACAATTGAGGGAATTTCTTCGGTGTCGGTGGAGGAGATACTGGAATCGCTGAAACCCAGTGCCGGCGAGAAGCCGCTCGGGGACTCCATAAGAGAAGTCATTGATAATATGAGAAGCATAACGAGAAAAATTGATGTCGGTATAGGAAACGAAGGCGACGTTAAGTCAATCGTGCAGGACATAAAAAAAACCGCGGAAAACATCAGAAAATTCACCGACGCCATCGGGGACCAGGGCGGCGATTTTGCATCAACCCTCAAAAAACTGCCTGAACTTATTGATGATGCGAAAGCCGCGTTCAAAAGCATTGACGAAATGACGGATAAACTTTCAAGTTCCAAAGGGACGCTCGGAACGTTGATTAACGATGAAGAAGTCGCGGGCGATGTCAAATCGGCCGTCACGAATCTGAAAGATGTAACCAATTCCGCTAAAAAAGTCCTTGACAGAATGACGGCGATAAAAACATACTGGGATTACAACATCCGTTATAACACGGGAGACCACAAGATGAGAAACGATCTCGGTATAAAGATTGTTCCGCGAAAAAACAAATTTTATTATTTGGGCGTTTCTAACATCAGGGAAAAAAACGGACGCGATTATGACGTTAGCCAAAGCACAGGGCAGAAAATTGTTTCGGCTAATGCGTATTTAGGGAAAGTATTCGGACAGGTGACGGTTTACGGCGGCCTCATAAAATCAGCCGGCGGGTTCGGCGTTTCGTTTGAACCTTTGAAGTCCGTGTCTCTCGATTCGCAAGCTTATAGATTTGACAGGAAGGTCAACGGAGACACAAAGCCGTGGGTGGACGTTAACGCGCGTCTGCGATTTACAAACTGGCTTTACGCCAACGCCGGTGTGAGCGATGTTTTGCAGAATAGTGATTTTCAGATAGGTCTCAATCTGGTATATGACGATGAGGATTTGCCGTATCTTTTCGGTCTCGGTTCTATTGCCGCCACTGTGCCGAAATGAAGAGTGAAGAGAGAAGAGTGAAGAGTGAAGAGTGAGTAACTAATTGTCTAAACTACATTTTTCCTTTTGATATGTTTGTCTGTAAAGAATGCGGTTATAAATCCATCCAGAAATTCGGTCAGTGTCCTTACTGTGCCGGGTGGAATACGAGCGTTGAAGAGAAATCTGAAGCTCTCGCTAATTCCAGGAAGGCGGAGAGAATTTCGGATATAAAATGCGGCTCCGGAAAAAGAATCACTTCCGGAATAGCGAACGTTGACGCCGTTCTCGGCGGCGGAATTGTGGAAGGTTCCATCGTCCTCATCGCCGGCGCGCCGGGCATCGGGAAATCAACGCTTCTTCTCCAGGCGGCATCGGGAATGGAAAAAGTTCTCTATGTAAGCGGCGAAGAGAGTCCCGGTCAGATTTGTATGAGAAGCGAAAGGATAAAATCCGACTCCGAAGACGCCTGCGCATTTGCCGGAAGAGTTCAACTTCTTGCCGCCCAGAATTTCGACGAGGTTGCCTGCGAAATAGAAAGGTTAAAACCCGATGTGGTTATAATAGATTCCATTCAGTCAATCCGCAGCCGCCCGGGGCAGGGTTTAGCCGCCTCCGTCGGCGAAATGAAGGAAGTGGCGGTGCGTATTGTTGAGATAGCAAAAAATTCAAATATTTCTTTTATTCTTTCAGGGCACATTACAAAAGAAGGCATTCTGCAGGGGCCTAAAGTCATAGAGCATATGGTTGACGTTGTGATGTATATGGAAGAAAGTTCCGATCATGCGCACAGGATACTTTATTCCACAAAAAACCGTTTCGGGAACACGAGGGAATTTGCTCTTTTTTGTATGACCGTCGGGGGTCTTGAAGTCGTGCCTGATGCTTCAAAATATTTTTTATCCGGCCGGTGCGATATTCCTGGGAGCGTGGTGGTATCCGCCTGCGGGGGCTCAACTGTGTTTCTTGCGGAAGTGCAGGCGCTGATAAACACAACATCGTTTCAGTATCCAAGGAGGCAGGTCACGGGTCTTGAACTTAACAGGGTGTATCTGGTGATAGCGATACTTGAACGTTTTACGGACATTAAACTTTCATCGTGCGATGTTTATATGAATGTCGCCGGAGGAATAAAAATAAATGAGCCGGCCGCGGATCTTGCCACAGCCGCGGCTATTGCTTCGGCTTCGACGAAGCGCAAAGTCGGCAAAGATACGGCTTTCGCGGGCGAAATAGGTCTGGGGGGAGAGATAAGAAATGTTTCGCGACTCGGCGAAAGAATAGATAAGGCGGCGAGTTTCGGATTCGGTAAAATAATCGTTCCAGCGTCGGGCGCCGCCCGGAAGAATAAAATAAAAGTTATTGAGGTTAAAAACATCCGCGAGGCGCTCTCGGCGGCGCTTGTTGCCCCCTCTCAATCTCCTCTATGAAAGAGTGAAGAGTGAAGAGAAAAACCCCCACCGGAGGCGGATGTTCCACCTCTCAATCTCCTCCGCCTACGGCGGAAGAAGTCCGAAGGACAGCAGGGGTATAAGTGAAATTTTTCTTTTATTATTTTTTATTTTAATTCCGAGGGAAAAAAAGGAGGTTAATTATGTTTATGTGGTTTGCGAGGATCCTGATAATTATTTTGGGTCCTATTGTGGGTTATTTTCAGATTTCGGCGGGGCCGAAGGGTATTTTGATAGGCACGGCCGCGGCGCTCATTGTCATTTTTATTGAATGGCTTATTGAAAAACTTCCGCTGGATGATATTATCGCGGGGTTTCTCGGTATTATTATGGGTCTGATTTTCGCCAAGATTTTGGATTACATCGTAATCGTCACTTTCAGCGACAGCATTGTAAACGTGTGGAACGAGTATCTGCTGCTCATAAAAATCGTCGCGGGATATGTCGGGATGCTTTTTGCCGTGAAGAAGAAAGAAGAGATGTATCTTTTAGATAAGAATATTTCCTTCACTTCAAAAAGACTTGTCCCCGAAAGCATTGTTGTGGATTCCTGCGTCATTATTGACGGCAGAATTGTTGACATAGCCAAAGCGGGGTTTCTCCCGAAGATTATTGTTGTGCCGCGGTTTATCCTTAACGAATTGCAGACGCTGGCTGATTCAAACGATGAGTCAAAAAGGCCCCGCGGAAAGCGCGGTCTTCAGACAATAAATTTCCTTGAAAAAGAGGATAGCGGCGTCAGGGTGAAAATCTATGAAAAAGATTATCCCGAAATACAAAATACGGATGAGAAACTTCTGAAATGCTGCGGCGATTTGGGGGGGAAGTTGCTGACGAATGATTTCAATCTTGCTCAGGTCGCAGCCATAAGAGGAATCAGCGTGATGAATGTCAATAATCTTGCCAAAGCTCTCAAACCCGTCGTTTTGCCGGGGGAAGCCATTGACCTTTTTCT
>PEXM01000040.1 GCA_002779055.1 Elusimicrobia bacterium CG08_land_8_20_14_0_20_44_26 | reverse complement strand
TTGATGCTTCCCGGCATGAGCGGCTTCGAGATATGCGCCAGGATAAAGGAAAGCGCTTCTTTTATCCCCATACTTATACTTTCCGCGAAAGACAAACCGCCGGATAAAATAACGGCACTAAAATCGGGCGCAGACGACTACGTTACAAAACCCTTTGATATGGACGAGATTATCACCCGCATTGACACTCTCTTGAGCAGGACCGAACATTTTCTTGCGGCAAACCCGCTTACGCGGCTGCCCGGGAATACCAGTATTATGTATGAGACTGCCCGCCGGATAAAAGCAAATGAACATTTTGCTTTCATTTACATTGACATAAACAATTTTAAAGCGTTCAATGACAAATACGATTTTGAAAGAGGAGACGAAGCGATTAAAACCTTGGCCGACATCCTGAGAAACTCTGCCGGTGGAAAAGATTTTGTAGGGCATATAGGCGGCGATGATTTTATTTTTATATGCCTCTCTGAGAACGCCGAAAAAGCCTGCGTTGCCATCATCAAAGATTTTGACGGCCGAATCCCTGCTCTATACGATAAAGAAGATATGGAAAGAGGCTATATCATATCCAAAGACAGGCTGGGAACAGAACAAAAGTTTCCGGTTATGACACTGTCAATCGGAGCTGTTATACAAGATGATTACACAAATCCTGTACACTATGGGAATGTTGTAGATGCCGCAACTCAAATGAAAAAATTCGCTAAAATGAATAACCCCGGCAATAAAAGCTATTTCGCATTCAACAAAAGAAAAGTAAATTCGCTCAGCTTATAAATTGGGGCTTGGTGAAAAAAGCCAAAAAGCTTGGAATTCCGACGGAGAAATAAAACAATTTCTTATTGAACCGTTTGATGCAATTCGGAGAATTCGAGAATTTAACAAAAAATGGAAAGCCGCCGGACCGTGGATTTAATTGCGGGAGGCATTTTAACAGGCGGAATAGGCATTCACAAAAAATTATATAAATGGTAAAATAAAACGCTATGAAACGACTTTTATTTTTGATTGCGCTCGGCGTGGGCGGGGCTTATCTTATCCGCACTTACCTCGGCGTTCCCGTGCGCGTGGCGACGGGTTCAATGGAGCCGACGCTTGAAGTAAATGAGATTTACTGGGCGAGCAACTGGCATTATGTAAATAACCCCGTTAAGAGAGGCGATATAATAACGTTTCGGTCTCCCGTGGATGATAAAGACCTCATAAAAAGAGTAATTGCCGTCGCAGGCGATTCAATAGAGATAAGAAACAAAAAGGTTTTTATTAACTGGAAAGAGATTGAAGAGCCCTATGTGCAGCACACAAGAAAAAACGAAATTCTCGTAGGCGACAACATCTCTGAAATGACCGTGCCGGACGGCTGCGTATTCGTTATGGGAGATAACCGCGACGGCTCCGAGGACTCGCGCGACTGGAAGGATTCAAACGGCAAGCACATTTATTTCATTAACGTTGATTTGATAAAGGGCTGGATAAATGCCGACTGAATTTTCTCCGAATGCAGGCGAATTTAAGGCGTCGCTCGCAAAGCACGGTATCGCCTGTGTTTATAAGGATGTTGTGTGCGATACGGAAACGCCCGTCTCAATTTATTTAAAACTTGCCCGCAAAGCCGAAAACGCTTTTCTTCTTGAAAGCGCCGAAGGCGGCATCAGATGGGGCAGATATTCTTTTGTGAGCGCCAGCGCGAAATACGTTCTTGAGGGCGGTTGTGGCTACTTCAGCGTAAACGGAAGGAGCGTCAAGACGGATGAGCCCTTTGAAAATTTAAGAAACTTCCTGAAAAAATATTCTTTCCATCCCCGTTTGCTGGGTCTGCCTTTTATCGGCGGCGCCGTGGGTTATTTTTCATACGACATAATAAGCGAATGGGAAGATATAAAAATTCCCAAAAGCAAGGGGCGAGGTCCTGAGGCGTATTTCCAGTTTATGCTACCCGAGGTCGTCATTGTCGTTGACCATTTGAAACAAAAAATGAAAGTTATCTCATGGGGTTACGCAGCCAGTGGTTTTCGTGCCGAAGAGCTTTATAAGAGGTCTTTGAGGAAAGCCGAAAGCGCTCTTAAAATTATTTCGCGTTCCAAAATCCCCGCGGTTAAAAATAATAAAACCTGCGCTCATTTCAGGAGTAATGTCACAAAAAAAAGTTTTGAGAATATGGTGAAATGCGCCCGGAAATACATTATTGACGGCGACATCATACAAACCGTGATTTCAAGACGCTGGCAGGCCAAAACGGGATGCGAACCTCTCCGCATATACAGGGCTTTAAGAGTGGTGAACCCCTCTCCTTATATGTATTTTCTGAAGTTCGGGAATTTCAGTATGGCCGGCTCTTCTCCTGAGGTCCTCGTAAAAAAAACCGGCCGCAGAGCGGTTCTCCGTCCGATAGCCGGAACACGCAAAAGAGGCGCCACGGGAAGCGAAGACAATCGTCTTGCAGAGGAACTTTTGAATGACGCCAAAGAGCGCGCCGAGCACATAATGCTTGTTGATCTGGCGAGAAACGACCTCGGCAGAGTTTGCTCATTTACGAGCGTTTCGGTCAAAGAATTTATGACTGTTGAAAAGTTTTCTCATGTGATTCATTTAACGAGCGAAGTGGTCGGCTCTCTCAGAAAAGGACAGGACAGTTTTTCGCTTTTCAAAGCGTGTTTTCCGGCAGGCACCGTATCGGGCGCTCCGAAGGTGCGCGCAATGCAGATAATAAGCGAACTTGAGGGAGCGCGCCGGGGCCCCTATGCGGGAGCTGTCGGTTATTTTTCGTTCAACGGAGATATGGATTTCGCGATAGCCATAAGGACTATTTTTTTCCGCGAAAATATGGCTATGATTCAGGCAGGCGCCGGAATTGTCTATGATTCCGTGCCGGAGAAAGAATATTTTGAGACGGAGAACAAGGCAGGGGCGCTTTTGCGGGCGGTGGAACTTTCGGGTTCGGGGAAGTTATGAAGAAAGGAATTCTTTTTATAGACAATTACGATTCGTTTGTTTATAACCTTGTTCAGTATTTTGGCAGAGTGACAAAAAATATTCGCGTCAAAAGAAACGACGGAATAAAGATGTCAGAAATTTCATCATCGCTCCCTGCGGCAATTGTTATATCTCCGGGCCCAGGCCGTCCGTCGGGAGCAGGGAGGTCCGTTGAGATAATCAGGAAGTTTTACAAGGAAATCCCGATCCTGGGCGTGTGTCTGGGACACCAGGCCATCGCATACGCTTTCGGAGGAGAGATTGTCCACGCGCGGGAGATTCTCCACGGTAAGACCTCGCCCATTAGACACAACGGCCGGGATATTTTCAAGGGCATATCCAACCCATTCACGGCGACGAGGTATCATTCTCTTGTCGTAAAAAGAGCCGTCCCGGGGGTAGAAATAACGGCGAAAACCCCTGACGGGGAAATTATGGCTCTGAAACTCAAAAATTATCCGGTTTACGGCGTACAGTTCCATCCGGAGTCAATACTTACGGAAGAAGGTTTCAAAATCGTGAAGAATTTTTGCGACATTGCGAGAATATGATAGAAGGCGAGAAAATTAAAAAAGCGCTAAAATTTGCCTTTGCGGCATTTCTCTTCGGCATTGTTTCTTCCGTCGGGTTTGATCTGGCAATGAGGATTATAACGAGGGAAAAGAGCGTTGTTGTCACGCCTGACGTGACGGGTATGGCCGCTCCTAAAGCGATGGATGTTATTCAGTTAAAAGGGCTTATTGCCCGCAAATCAAAAGAAAACGTCCCCGATGAGACAATACCGTCGGGAGCGGTCGTCAGGCAAAGCCCCGTTCCCGGCTCTGTCGTTAAAAAAGGAAGAGCCGTGACTGTCACTCTTTCCGAAGGAGGGAATCTGATATATGTCCCCGATATAAAAGGAAGCAAAATTCACGAATCGGAAATAATACTCACGCGCGCCAATCTTTCAGTGGGCAATGTGACCGGTGTTTTTAGCGATGAGATAAAAAGCGACGTGATAATTTCGCAGAATCCCGAAGCGGGTGAAATCGTAAAACCCCAAACGCTTATTGACATTGTCGTAAGCAAAGGCCCTGCGTCGCTGATGGGTTTTCTGGTTATGCCGTATCTCGTCGGGAAATCATCTTCCGCAGCGGCCGAAACGCTTAATGAAATGGGTTTTGAAATAGGCAATACGGAGACCGTGATAAATAATAATTTGCCTCCGGGCACGGTTATAAAACAAATGCCGTCACCCGGGGAGACGCTTTCAAAAGATTCGTGTGTAACGCTTTTTATTTCGCAGCTCTCTCTTGATGAAAATGTCAGAAAAAAAATTTTCATATACTGGGAGATGCCGCAAGATATTAAAGAACGGAAACTCACAATAGCGGTTAAAGACGCCGCGAGCCGCAGGACGGTGTATGAGAATAACGAGGCGCCCGGGAAAAAAATATCGCTTGATGTCGATACAATCGGAAAATCGCACGCCGTTTTTTATCTTGACGATGTTCCCGTCGCAAGAAAAGATTATGATTAAAAGACGTCTGCAAATCGGTTTTTCAATTTTATCAAGCGATTTTTCCTCGCTCGGCACAGAACTTAAAAAATACGAGAAAATTGTTGATTTTATTCATATGGATATAATGGACGGAAATTTTGTCCCGAACCTGACTTTCGGTCCGCCTCTCATAGATTCGCTGCGCCGACGGACAAAACTTCTCTTTGAAGCGCATCTTATGGTCGCAAATCCCGTTGCGCAGTGGAAGTGGTATGCCCCGTCATGCGAAAGAATTATTTTTCATATTGAGACGGTAAAAAATCCTCTCGGTTTTATTAAAATAATAAAGGCGAAAGAAAAAGGCGTTTCGCTTAATCCCTCAACGCCCGTCTCTGAGGTTCGTAAACTTCTTGAATACGCTGACGTCGCGCTTCTGATGGCGGTTCCGCCCGGTTTTGCCGGACAGAAATTTGACGAAAGAGTTTTAAGAAAAATAGATTACCTCAGAAAATACATAAACGTCAATAAATTAAAATGCCGAATATCCGTGGACGGAGGTATAAACGGGACAACTGCCGCCAGGTGCATCTCCTCGGGAGCGGATATAATTATCACAAGTTCCTGGTTTTCTTCGGGCGGCGCCGCCGGGAAAATGAAAAAATTAAGATCGCTCTGAAAACCTTAAAGCGGATAAAAATCGTCATTGCGGTTTTTTTTCTCGCAACGCCAATTCTTAGAGCCGACTCTCCGGATTTTTTTGAGTCCAACTCTCCTGATTTTAAAATCGGATATGAGTTTATAACAGGGAAATGTTATTTCCCGATGTATTCCGCCGACTGGCATTACGATGGGGCAGAAGATGTCTGGAAAACGAACGGCTCCTTGAACGCATCTAATGAGACGAGCGGCGCGAATTTTTCGTTTTTCTTTATGAAATTCGGAAAGACGAAAGTTCTCAATGGGAATTTTTCCGCAGGTTTTGAGACGGGGCTTTATCTGCCTTTTTCATATTCCTCAGGCAGATGGGAAATGCCTTTTTTTTCAACGGCTACCGGACACTGCGCCTCGTATAATTATGAGACGGCGCCTTCAACTTATTCCGTTCTTTATAACGGCGGCGATAGAAAACTCCTTGTGGTGCCTGTTATGGGAAGGTTAGATTACGATGCCGGCAGGTTCCTTAAACTTTCCATTGCAGCGGGCGTTTACATAGCGCGTTTGGAAATTGACGAAATTTACGGCGAAGAATTTACCGCCGATTATCAGGAAACCTACGGAGGGACGCTCAGAATTTACAGAAAAGGGGACACGCAGGAATACAAATACTGGATGCAGGAAACAAACGTTATACCTGCCGCGCAGGCGTCCGTTTCAAGCTGGTTTAAACTTACGGGAAATGCCAACGTTGATTTTACGTTTTCGTGCGGCTGGCTCAAAAAAACCGATTTTCTGATGACCGAATACAGCGTCAACGGGACAAGTATCAAAGACGGCTATGAAATCGGAGGTATGACATACGGCGCCTCCGCCGGCATCAAAGTTTTATTTTAGCCCCTAAATAAATAAATGAGCCGGAAGGCAAAAAACATTCTCTTCCAGTTTTTTGAACGGCCCCTCGTATATGATATAGCAGGAGTTTATTTTCTCCCGCACTTCCTCCTTCATTGACTTAAATCCCGCAAGCATGCTTTTTTTTACATTTTCGCCCGATTTTATTTCAAACAATAAAAGACCCGCTTCCGTCTCGACAACCACATCGACTTCGGCGCCCGAATATGTTCTGTAATAATAACAGTTAACCGGCATTTTTTCATTATCCGCATATTTTTTTATGTTGCCGATAATTAAATTTTCAAAAAAAGCTCCGATTTTTTCCATTTTCTCGAGCGCGGCGAAATTATAGATTCCTGTCAGAAGCGAAACGATTCCGTTGTCGAAAAAGTATAATTTGGGCGCTTTGACAATTCTTTTTTCTATGTTTTTATAATACGGCTCAAGATGATTTATTATAAAGGTGTTCTCAAGGACGGAAATATACTTTTTAACCGTTCTGAAATCCACCCCCGCCTTCTTCGCCAGAGAAGATGTTTCATAAGATGAAGCGAGCCGCGCGGAAATTATGGTCAAAATCCTGCCGAAATCCTTCAGGTCGCCGATGCCCTTTATAAGACGGATGTCCCTGTCAATATAAGTGTTCTTGTAATCTTTCAGAAACAAAAATTTTTCTTCCCTGGTTTTTTCCTGAATCACGCGCGGCAGCGAACCCATAATCAGAAAGTCATTTAGATTTTTTTTGTAGGCATTTTTGAAAAAAACATATTTTTCAATTTTCTCTTTTATTTTTCTTTCATCAAGTTCACCTCTGAAAATAAGCGGAACAAAACTGAAATCATCGTATTCAATATCGTAATTTTCGACGAGCGACAACGCTTCCATTATTGTAAAAGGATGAACTTTGATAAATCTTATTCTGCCCGCCAATGACTCGGCGGACCTGTCCATTATGTCAAGAGAGGAAGAACCGCTTACGATGATTTTTATATTTCTGAATCCGTCGAAAATAATTTTCAGTTCTTCGAACGAGCGGGGGGCTTTTTGAACCTCGTCTATTATCAGATAGAATTTTCCCTCAATCTCATTTATGTTTTTGCCATAAACGGAAGATATATCCTCTCTGATGTATCCGCTTTCCGCCGCCTTTTCCCGTATATCGAAATCGTCGAAATTCAAAACCAAAATATTCTTATCGGGATTCACCCCTTTACTTTTCAGATAATTCTCAATGAAGTTAAGAGTGGTCGTTTTTCCGGTCTGACGGGGACCGACAAGAGCGGTTATGACATCCTTATCCAGCGACTCTATCAATTCCCTGTAATAATGCCTCTTTATTATCCTCATACCGCACTTTATAGCACACTAATGTCGTTTTGTCAAGTAAATTTTGACATCCCAATGCTGTTATTTCCTGTCGGCAGGATTTTCAGAGTGCGCCCGGAAAGTTCAAACCGATTTCGTCCAGAATCTGTCGGACGGACAAGCAAGTTTTTTTTCGGCGGCAAATTCTTTTAAATCTATCACGCGTTAATACTTTTCAACGAGCTTTTAGATTTGTTGTTTGGCTTCTTGTTTATTTACAGAATTATGAAGAAAAATATTTTAATTTGCAAGTTCTAAAATCTTTGTTTCAATCTCACTAATTTTTTCTTCTTGTAATGAGTCATCTATATTATCACCACGAAGGAAATATAATGCCTCTTTATAGCGATCCAATGCTTTTTTTCTTTGTCCTTTAAATTCGGCCTTACGTGCTTCTTCTAAGTAACCATCAAGTCGTGTTTTATGTAAAAAGCGCTGCACACGAGATTCCAGTTGATCCAATTTTGTCGGGTCACTAAGTTCCTGTTTAGCCTCCTGTATGTCGAGTAGCGCTTTATTCCCTTGGTTGATACTTGTACGAGGTGTGGCTACAATCTCTGCCTTAGTCAATGCTTTTTCAACCTCTGCTGTAATACCTTTTAAAACAATTTGCTCACGCATTTCAGTGTATTTTCTTAAAAGCCGTGATGGTGAGGGACTAACTGTTTGAATTCCTTTGAACTCATACTGTAGTAAAACTTGAGCATGTTTGACAAGAATATCACAGCGCGATAAGCATGTTTTAAAGTTTGGGGATTTAGTGATTATATCCATACAATCGCTAATAATTCTTAATCGCTGTTGAATGTCCATCATAACAATTGGCTCACAAGATTTACAAAGTCCATTTGTACTCACCCAAAGAAAAAAGCCATTTCGCCCACACATTTTACACTGTGCCATTATTTGTCATCCTAATATGTTAAGTTATAGCCTTTCACGAAACTAATTTCTTGACGACAAAAAATAACGTTAAAATAATTTTGCTCCCCCTACCGTTTGTCGTCGAGAAACCACAAAAACGCTCTGTCCATCTATTACTATCTTTTATCATCTATTTAACGTTTCCTTTTTATCTTCCCGTCAATAATTTTTTTTAATCCCTCATTTCGTGAATAGCTACATAAATTACAACAGGTTTTTTTACTCTAAACCAATCTAACACTAACACTTAAAACCGATCTGACCCCCATTTGTTTATTTCCCGTGACTTAACCCCAAATTTAAAACCAAATGAGATACCTATTTGCGTATACTTAACCTCAGCAGGAATATATTCAACTGTGGCTCCGGCAACCGTGACAGTAGTCATAGTCCCAAAATTTTCAATAATCCCATTATTAACTCCATAAAGCAATTCAATAAAAGAATTGTTTTTTGTACTGAATCCAAAACCTATACCATAGTACAAACCACCTGAATATTTGCTTCCATAATAGGAATTTCCTGCCAATGAATTATATCCTATTTGACCGATAGAATATATGCCTGTTTGTTTTTGAACTTTGAGTAAGAAATATAAAGGTACAAAACGAAATTTTCCAATGTCGTCGGTTTGATCGTTTACTTCCCGAAAAAATTGATATTTGATTCCTGCTCCTAATCCCAGCGCTTTATTTGTAAAATATATATACTCCATTGCTATGGCAGTACCATTTTTAACATTTGTTTTGGTATTAAAATTAAAATTGGCACATTGCACATTTTCTTTCCCTATTACATCCCCGGTTAGTTTTAAGATTACTATTTTCTTTTGAAAAGGATATTTATATTCTTCCTGATTTGCAATTGCTAAACTTGAGTAAAAGATTGTCATATTCCAGAGAATAAACAACCGTAATAAATTATTCAGTTTTTTGCTTTTCATTAATACTCATTGCCTCCTAGTAACATTCTCTTTTTCTATTGTAAAAAACATAATTCAAATTATTCAACCGCTTTATTTATAACAAATTTTGTTATTTCACGCACTTATTATAGCAGGGTTATGAAGGGTGTAACCCATAAGTTTGCATTTTAAAAAATCGTTGTTGGAGCAAATACGACAACGATTATTTCAATAAATCATTTAAGGGCCCCGTCCCTATTTTGTCGGGACACCATTTTGCCGGGGCAGAGGTCTTTCAGAAAACAATCTCCGCAGGCGGGATTTACCGCTTTGCAGAGGGCTCTGCCGTGCTCTATCAGAAGATAAGAGAGTTTTCCCCAGAGTT
>PEXM01000065.1 GCA_002779055.1 Elusimicrobia bacterium CG08_land_8_20_14_0_20_44_26 | reverse complement strand
AATAGAGCAATTTTTCAAAATATTAGAAAACCCGCAAAAGAAAAAATCTTTAATATCTTGGTCTTTCAGTTTTGAAATTTCAGTAAAGATAAAAGCAAGTTTTCTTTTTTCTTCTGGCTTGAACCAGTAATCAATTCTTTCGTGCTCGGGGGTTTTTATTTTTGTGTCTTTGTTGTAAATATCCAATCTTTCTTTTAATACAAAAAATGCCTTGTCAATTTTCTTTGGATCAATTGGAGTAATTTTTGCTTTTGTAATTAAAACAGCAACAGGGTTAATATCAACGCCAATTGATGGCCGCCCCATTATCTTCGATTCAACAAGCGTTGTGCCACACCCGCCGAATGGATCAACGATTAAGTCGCCTTCGCTGGTGTACTTATCTGCCAGACGAGAAACTATTTGAGGAATAAACTTTGCTGGGTAACGATGATAGCCGTGTGTAATATACGCTGTGTCTTTTCGTGTCTTGTCGGAAAAAGACCACGAGTAATCAATCTTTGTTTTTGCGAATAATGTGGCGATTTGGCTCATATCTCTAATTGATTAAATCCTCAACTGAAATATATATTGTGATATATTTATATATGGGTTTCATCGCTTCCTATGATTTAATATTACCAAAGTGTTTAATAAAAGTAAAGGAAAAAAAGAATTCCTTGTCGTTGCCCGCACACGGGTGGGTTGGGGCAGAGGCGACCCCCTCTTTCTTTTCGCCGCACGAAAAATTCGCAATGTCTGAATTGGTCGGGGTGGGCGGACTTGAACCGCCGACCTCCTGCTCCCAAAGCAGGCGCGCTAGCCAACTGCGCCACACCCCGCACTATATTTTACAAAATTTAATTTCCCTTAGCATCGCACATTTCCGCAAGGGGATGCTCCGCTATATATATTTTATTTCTTCTGCAAAGACCATTCGTCTTCAACCGCATCGTGATAAATCCCGATGGGCTTATCGGGAAAGACGCTTATGTTAAAAAAAATCCACGCCTCGCGCCTCTCGGACGTGACAAGGTACCTCGCATACAAATCCCAGCAGTGAAGCTTTTTATTTATCACAATTTCTTTCTCCATCAGGGAATCGCCGCTGATTTTCAAATTATCATAATTAAAATAAGCCCTGCCCCTGAGTTTGACGTTCCATTCGCCGAGTTTGAAGGAAAGCGTCTGGAAAAGATTAACAAAATTTTTTTCCGCTATGTTGTGAGTGACGCGCGTTGAAAAAAAGCGCCCGCCCGCCTCGGCTTCCCACGAGAGCGTCTCGGAATTGCGGACATCAAAATAATTTCTTAAATAATAATCAACTTTGCGCGATGTGATGTTGAGCTGGTTCTGAAGAGGTGAAAACCTTTTTTTGAAAATTTGGGAGCTCTTCTCAATATCATATATCGCGCTCTGCCTGAAAACAACGCCGCGAGCGGGTCGCCACTCGTCGGAAACGGCAACGTTCCTGTAAACCGTTTCGCCGCCGATTCTTTTTTCGTAATTATGAATAAAAGTGAATTTAAGGGGTTTATAGAAATTTGACGTCAGGTTAATATCGTGAACATAATAATCAATTAAATCCTGATTGCCTGTCTTTGAAAAAAGATAACCGAATCTCGGAAATAAAGTGAGACCCCGCAAGAGACGAAAACTCTCAAAAATTCTAAACTGCGAATCGTGAATGCTTGCGTATTCTCTATAAAGAGTCCCGTTGTTTATATCCATATTGTAATAATTCCTGAAATTATAGATAAAGTCATATTGTAAGAACTTTATCTTTCTCGGATTAAGACGCAGATACGCTTCCGGCGCTATTACATTGTCCGCCTCATACCGGTTTAACTTATCGCTCCACACTTCGTTTCTGTAACCGGACAAACGGAAATAATACGCCTCTGATAATTTCGTCAGCGAGACCCTGCTTCTCTTATATGTGGGCTTTAATTCATCTGACTCATCTTTCATATAATCGCTGTTAAACACGGAAAAATCCTGAAACTCTATATACGACTGCCACAAAAAGTCCGCCGGCAATTTCTGCCAGTGAGAGTGCCTGAACGTCATATTCCTTATTCCTGTTGATTTCTCGTCAATATGATAAGCATACAAATTGCTCTTAATTTCATCTTTTGCGTAATCAAGTTCAAGACCCTTCCCGTATCCGAGATGGCTGAAATAATCGTTTATAAAATATGACCTGAAATTTTTTGTCCAGTTCCATCTGAATTTGGTGTTAATATATGTTCCCTTCCTTAACGAGCGGCCGAGCCGCACGGAAAGATTCCATTTTTTTTCGCCGATTTTCTGCCAGTAATACGGAAAATAAAAAGCCGGTACTCCGTGAATGGAAAAAACAACATTATTCATAGAAATGCTGTCTCCTGCAATAAGTTTTAGGCGGGGTGAAGAAATTTTATAATGCGGAACGGGTTCATCGCAGGACGTTATATACGCTTTATTGAAAAAATAAACATCATTGTCTTTCTCAACTTCATTCCCAACAACATAAAATTCATCCTGCTTTATTCTTACCGCGCTAAAGGTAGCCGTTTCTGCCTTAATGTCGTAATCCGCCCGCGAACAAATTATGGTCGTTGAGGAATCCGTCACTTTGACATTTCCGACGAGCAGTATCTTATCATTATTTCTGTCATAATACGCCTCGTCCGCCAAAGCGTCAAGTGAGGGCGGCTGAGATTCTTTCTCTTTCTGAGATGTGCGCAACGACTTTCTCTTCATCAAAACATTCCTGAAATAAGCCGTGCCGGAGGTAACGTTATACTGCGCTTCGTCGCAGATTATTGTTGTCGTTCCGTCCTCTATTTTCACTTCTTTCTTCATAAAAATTTCGCCGATTTGCCTAAAAAAAGTCGCCTCCTTCGCGCGCATTTCAATACCCGGCCGCTTTATGTAAACATTGCCCGTGGAGAAAACAATTTCGGCAGTCCTGTCGTAAGTCAGAAATTCGCATTCTATGCTGAAAGGAAGATTCCCGTCATCTGCCAGCGCGGGATGAGGCGTGAAAACAAAGAGCGCCATGGGGACAGTTCCTAATAAAATAATTTTGATAAAACTCTTCAATTTTTTTCGTCAACTATCATTTGAGGTCTTCTCCAAATACAATTACGAACCGTCCTCATTATTAAGAGCGAGAAAAGCAGCCCCTATCGAACCAATATAACTATTCCATGAAGCCCTGCTGATTCTGACTTTTTTTACGTACGGCGCGAGCGTCCTCTTTGCCACTTCCTTTTTAACACTTTCTCTGAAAAAAGGAAAGCCCGCCGCTATTCCGCCCGTAAAAACCACCTCATCAAGCGCCAAAAGATTGACGAGATTGCTGACGCCCACAGCGAGATATTCCCCGTATTTGAGCCACACTTTTTTTGCCCAGTTTTTCCCCGCGCGGGCATAATCGGCAATTTCGTGAGGGGTGAGAATTTTGCCTTCAAATTTTGTTCCCGCCCAGTATTTTGACGCCCATTTATTCATATACCTCGCGCCGCAGAATGTCTCGAGACATCCTCTCGAACCGCACGCACACTTGATACCGTGTGGGTCAACGGTTGTGTGACCGACTTCAAAAGCGGAGATGTCCGGATTTGAAAAGAGTTTCCCGTCAATAATAAGACCGCCGCCGATGCCGGTGCCGAGCGTTATTACCGCAAGAGAATGAACTTTTTTCTTCATTCGTTTATATATTCCCACCGCCGCGCAGTTGGCGTCGTTTTCAAAAACAATTTTCTTTATGCCGATGCCTTCCGGCAATGACTTTTTTAAATTGAAATTTCTCCATCCGAGGTTCGGGGCAAAATCCACATAACCGGTAGAGGGATGTATTAAAGCCGCCACGCCGCAGCCAACTCTGGAGCTTTCTTTGAACACCCCGCTTTCACTAATTCCCAAAAATATTTTTTCAACCACCGAAGATGCGGACAAACCTTTGGGAGTCCTGAACTTAAATTGTCTCAATATGCGGCCTGTCTCGTCAATCAACGACACGTTCGTGTTCGTTCCGCCGATATCTATTCCTACGGCTTTTTTTAACATCTTGCGCCTCCTTTTGCAAATTTTATTATTTTTCTTTTTAAATAGGCGCTGCCGGCGAGCGAACCGAAACAAAGAAGTGTCGCAGGCGATTGATGAAGCGCTTCTTTGAAACCACCGTAAATAGAATCCGCGACGGTAAACGCGCCCTCGGCGGACAGCGGAATTCTCTTTTCAATTTCATCCGGCTTCATTCCCCTTTCGTGGGGGAAAGAAGAACAAATCACTCGCTTGAATTCACAACTGCCGCCCAGCATGCGGAGCATTTCTTCTATTTTTTTATCTTTAAGAGCATAGAAGAGACACACCCTCGGCTTTTTGAATTTTCTGATTTCTTTTATCACGTGCCGGCAGGCCTCCATCGTGTGTCCGCCGTCAATTATAACGGTCATACCTTTTATCCTGCGCTTTTCAAATCTTGACGGGAGAAACCCTCCGGGATAAAAACCGCGCCCCGTTTCATATCCCGCCGCCTCAAAGGCGGAGGCCGCGAGAGAATAATTTTCATTCATAAAATCCGTATCATAATGATTTTCTCCGGGATGCGGTATTATGAGTTTTGCGTTTCTTTCTTTCGCTATCTTCCTGATAACGGTTAGAGCCGCGCCCCGAGCAGCCGTGACCACGGTATTTCCTTTTTTGATAATGCCCGCTTTCTCGCGAGCGATTTCTTCCTCGGTATTTCCGAGCCATTCAGTGTGTTCCCTGCAGATGTTCGTTATTACGGATACGCTGTTTTTTAATATGTTTGTCGCATCCAAACGTCCGCCGAGGCCCACTTCCGCGACAACCCATGAAACGCCCTTTGCCTCAAAATACAAAAAAGCCGCCGCCGTAAGATATTCAAAATACGTCATCTGCTCTTTTTTCAGTTTTCTCATGAGAGAATAATAGAGCGAATCAGAAACGCTCCTGCCGTTAATTCTCAATCTTTCGCCGATGCCAATGAGATGCGGAGAAATATAACAGCCCGTCCTGATGCCCGCTTTCAAAAACATCTGCTCAAGAAAAACGGCTGTTTGGGACTTGCCGTTTGACCCCGCGACAATCACGCTCTTAAAACTGTTTTTAAAACCCCGGTCTTTGAGAACCTTCCTGATTCTGCCGAGACCCATTTTCATTTCTTTTGTTTCTTTTCCCATACTCATAATTTCAATTTTAGTTAATAGATGAGGTAAAATCAAAAACTCGGTTCGGGCTGGCCGCCGAATGGCCGGCAACCCATCCGGTAGAAAAAGCGGCCTGAAGGTTATAGCCCCCCGTTTCTCCGTCCACATCTATTATTTCTCCCGCGAAAAAAAGATTCTTTATAATCAGGGAAGACATATTCTGAGGATTTATTTCTTTTGTCGGAATTCCGCCCGATGTGATTATCGCTTCTTCCAAAGGGCGGCAGCCGGTAACCCGGAACCTGAAATTCTTCAGCCACACACGCAGTCTTTTTCTTTCCTCCGCCGTGACCTGCTCGCCTGTTTTTTCCGCTCTTATGCGCGTAAGAGACAGGCACACCGGAATCATTCTTTTTGGAAGAAGGTTTTTCAGAATTGTCTTCATTTGCTTTCTGCCGTATGTTTTGAAATCTCTTAAAATCCTTAAATCCAGTTTCCTGTGATCCAAAGCCGGTTTTAAATCAATTGCAATTTCCACTTTTGAACCGGAGTCCAAACCGCCGACCAGAATTCTGCTCAGGGTAAGTATTACAGGGCCGGAAAGCCCGAAGTGGGTGAAGAGCATTTCCCCGAACTCCTCAGCGTTTTTCTTTCCGTCTATAAAAACACTCACGGAAACATTTTTCAGAGAAAGCCCCTGAAGTTTCTTCGCGATAGAACCTTCGGTCTCTACGGGCACGAGCGCGGCATGTATCTTTGTTAAACCGTGCCCGACGCTGACAGCCATCTTATAGCCGTCTCCCGTGGAACCCGTCGCGGGATAAGATGCGCCGCCAGTGGCCAGAATAACCGCGGACGCTTTGTAAACTCCGCCGGAGGCATCTTCTACCCCGCAGACCGCATTATCTTTTACAATGAGTTTTCTGGCGGCTGTTCCCGTAATAATCCGAACGCCGTTTTTCTTTGCGCATCTAACGAGAGCATAAACAATGTCGTTTGCAGAGTCGCTTACGGGAAAAACTCTGCCTCCTCTTTCGGTTTTTGACGGCACTTTATTTTTGCCGAAAAAGTCAATCAGTTCGGAATTAAAAAAACGATAAAACGCCGGTTTAAGGAAACGACCCCTATCGGAAAACTTTTTTAGAAATTCAGGCAGTTCTGCGATGTTTGTAAAATTGCAGCGGCCCGAGCCTGTAATCCGCAGTTTGCGGCCGGGGGATGCCATTTTCTCAAGAAGCGTAACATCAGATCCGTCTTCAGCGGCTCCAATTGCCGCCATAAGACCGGCAGGACCTCCGCCGACAACAATGATTTTTTCTGACATACGCAATATTATTTTTTGAGGACTTCCGCTATCAGGGCAAGCGTTTTCAGAGATTTCCCGTCGGGGGACGCCGTTAGAGCGCAGATGTCCGAGCGTATTATTCTGTGGTTGCGTTTTATTTTTTCTATTATGCTGACGAGTTCTTCCAACCGGACATTGCCATTTCCCCAGACCGTTTCCACGCAATCTTCTGAAAGCAAATCAAGGTCCAGCGAAAGATATACATCGCGCGTCGGTATTGAGAGGTCATTGTCCAAATCCTGCAAATGATGCCTTCTAAAACCCCCGATGTAAATACTCGCGCATTGGCCTTTCTGAAGAATCTGCGCGCCGTCGGGAAATTTGAATGAATTATTTTCATAGAACCAGTTTTTCGCCGTATCTATCCCTATGAGAATTACTTTTTCTACGTTATTCAGTTTCATCGCTCTTCCCGTCCACGAACCGCAGTCAAAAACATTTTCGCCGCCGGCTCTGTAATCGGTGTGGGCGTCAAATATGACAACCGTGAATTTTTGAGTGGCTTTTGTATTTTTTATCATAAAATACGATAAATGATGGTAATTCCCCGAACCCGAAAAAATAATTTCCGCCGATGGGAACACTGGAGAAAAATATTTTTCAAGATTTTTTTCCGGATAGCGCAAAAGACATTCCGCTTCGGTAGAGACGGCAAATATGCCGCACTCCCTTTCACGGCAGATTCCGTTTTGGACAAGATATTTTTTAACGTCCATTACGCCCGGAAGATTTAGAAAAATAAATTTTTTGTCCAAACCCGCGCTTTTTAGCGACTCTTTGCGGAACGAAGAGGCAAAACTCATTACAACTTCTTTCCCGAAGCCGTCAAATCCGTTAAGAATTTTTAAAAGTTTTGCATCAGGCGGAGCGCTTATTTTTTTCGATGTTTCTAAACCCAAAAAAAGAACAGAAGGAAGATACGCCGATTTTTTATATTTTTCCGCAAATGTTAGAGCGTCCGAAAAAGTCCTTTCATAATTCTCGGCGCTGTATTCGCTGTTGAGCTCCTCAAGCAACGCTCGTGCCTGTGAATAATACTTCGCGGAAGGAAGAAAAGAAGTTCTGCCGGAAACGATAACAGAATATAAAATTACGATAGAGGCAAGAATAATATTCCTGAACTCCGTTAATTCACACTCCCGATTTAACCGACGATTAAACATTTTCATCCCCTAAGTGTTTACACTTACGGAATTCAATTGACCGTGAGGGGTGAATAAAATCAATTTTATTGCGGTTTCTTGTAACTGAATATCTTATCCGGTATCGGCACAGCCGTGTTTATTGAATACATTTTTATTACAAACTTTGTTTCGCCGTCGTCATAAGTCATTTTAGACGGGATGTGCGCGCCTCCCGAATAAATGTATTCGTAATTTACGGTTTCGGTTATATCGCCATCAAAAAGAATAAAAAAATCTTTTATGACGCCTTTTTTGCTGTCTATGATTATATCGGCATCATTGCCGCAGAGAATGCAGCCGGCGTTTCCCTGAACCGCCCGCCCCCGTTTTTTGCTGTAATTTTTCCACTCGGAATACGCCTCGCCGCTGAGTTGCCCCGATTTTGCCAGTTTTGCCATAAATTGATTCTGCATCTCAACGGGCTTCAACTCATCTTCCGAGGGTTCCTTCATACGCACGCTCATTTTATAATACCTTATTTCCCCCCCGGAATTATATTCTTCCGCGGGGGCCACCGTAACCGACGCCATTCCGAAATCCACGTTGTCGGTTAGCAGATAATTTAAAAATCCGCCGGCGCCGGCAGGTCCTGTCGAGGTGAGCTCGTAACCTTCTTCGTCAATAGTGACGACGCCGTCTTCCGTTCGGATGGCGCTTAGACCGGCTCCTTCAAATTCTTCAGGACCCGTAAAATCAATTCTCATTTTCGGCTTTTTGAAAAAAAGTTTCCCTTCAAAAACGACATCTCCCGTTTCGTCGGAAATCTCACTTATTCCCGCCGTAAATTTTTTTATTCCGTCCGTATTTTTTTTGACCTTTGCGAGAAGCTCCTCGGGAGACGGCAGGTCGTTTTCCAAATCCGCCGCAGAAACAGGAGAAACCGAAAAAAAAGACAAAACAAACAAAGCAATTATACTAAAATTCAGTCGCATTCCGCCTCCCGCATCTCTTCACTTTTTTCTCTTCCCTCTTCACTCTTCATACTTCCCCCTTTGAAAAAGGGGGTAAGGGGGATTTCTCTTTTCTTTTTACTTTATTACTTTTTTATTTTTTTCTCTTCCCTCTTCACTATTTCAATACGGAACTTCCTCAACCTTCACATTATCGGCAAGAATTTTCGGCGTCACAAAAATAACGACCGTCGTTTTGTCGTCTCTGACGCCGTGCGCGCCGAACAGATATTTGAGCACCGGAATTTCGCCTAAAAGAGGTATGCCCTTGCTTAATGTCTGTTTGAAAGTCCTTAGCAATTTGGCAATCGCCACGGTTTCTCCCGATCGGATTCTCAGTGTGGATGAGGCGTTTCTCGTGATAACGGCGGGAACTTTCATATTTGAATAAATCGCGGCGTTTTCCCAGTCAAGGTCGCTGACTTCGGCAAAAACGGAAAGGCCTAATTGTTTGTCCTGTTCGTTTACAATGGTGGGCACAATGTTCATTTTTATGCCGTAGTCCTTCCATTCCACATCAGGGCCGTCCTGAGTCAAAACGATATACGGAACTTCGCCGCCGACCATAAAACGGGCGTTTGTCCCCGACTTTGTTATCATTTTGGGATTCGCTAAAAGACGGGCCGCGCCTTTTTTCATCATAAGTTTAATGTCGCCCGTGATGGCTCCCAATCTCGCAAATTCTCCCACCCTGAAAAAGCTCGGAAGTTCCGGCATAACGCTCGGCACCCTCCCCTCGCTCGTGTAGGCAATCTCGCCGATTCCAATCGTATCCACCCACTGTATTCCCATTTCCCTCGCGGCGTTATTTTTTATCTCAACCACCTCAATTGCAATCTCCAGCAGTTTCGCGTCTTTCTTGTTCGCAAGTTCAAGCATTGTCATCTCTTCGGCGCTTGATTCATCCAACAGGCATTTTGCGACTTCCGCATAAGACGGAATCATTCCGAAAAGGAAAACAGCCAAGAAAATAAATTTATTAATTTTCACAATATCCTCCGCTTTCTCTTAAACTTTTGCCAAACGTATCAGCGTATAACCGCAATCTTAATTTTTTCGGAAACGCCGCCTCCTCTTATAAGACAGATGTAAATTCCGC
>PEXM01000071.1 GCA_002779055.1 Elusimicrobia bacterium CG08_land_8_20_14_0_20_44_26 | reverse complement strand
ATCTGTAGAGAGGGCTATATCTTTAACAAGTTCAAACGCTCCCTTTCCATGACACTCATCGCAGACATAATGTCCATTAGGACATCGCACATATCCTGTTTCTTTCTTGCCGCAGTAGTTACAGACGACACTGGCTGCAGTTTCTAAGTATTCTAAGGACGCCCCACAAACCATGCAGTTCTCTGCTCTTTTTTCTTCTTCCTTGGTTTTACAACATTCTTTATTCGGGCTAGCACTTCCTTTCTTGGCAATTACACGGAGAATTTTTCCTTCCGTCTTAATTTCCAATATTTCGCAGCCCTCTTTCTTAGCTGCCTCTAAGAGCATTTCTTCCCCGATATCTTTGCTAACGATGATTTCTACTTTTTCGCCAGGGGTCAATTGCCTAAGCTTTTCATCTAAGCCAGCACTAGCCAGGCAACAAGCATTGCGAATATCGATGGAGTTCATTTTTGACACCTCCTTTATTTCATGGACTCAATTGCGTATAACGACTCGGCTGACGACAATTTATTGCGGGAAAATCCATAAGTATCTGTATTAACCTTGCGTAAGTCACACCATTTTGGACATGTTGACGCAGGAAAGCACACATTGTTTCGCATTATATCCCCTTTTGGCTATGCTCACGCAAGCTATATACTTTTTTCATATTACAAAGGGCTTTCAATCTTTGCCAAGCCCTGTTTTCTAACATGCATATAAATCCGAATAATGCCCTAATAACTCCTGAATGTATCTGATATCCACACCGGATTCAAGCAGGTGTGTTGCAAAACTGTGTCTCAAAGAGTGGCAGGAGGCATGCTTCTTTATTCTTGAGATTGCCAATGCATTCTGGAATACATGTTGCACTGCTCGTTCCGATAAATGCTTTCCGCACATTTCTCCATCAAAAAGATATGATTCAGTTTGTTTATTTATCATAATTTTGTTCAATGGTTCTGCCAATTTGGCGGACAAGATGGAAACTCTGTCTTTCCTGCCCTTGCATCCGCGGACAAAGACGGTCATATTTTTCATATCTATGTCCCGCACCTTTAGCCGGACAGCTTCTGAAACTCTGAGCCCCGAAGAATACATAATCTGTAGCGCAAGTTTATGTTTTAGATTATAAACATGATTGAAGATTATTACGATGTCTTCATGGTTTAATATGCTCGGGAGTTTCCTGTCGTTGCGTGGTCTTTTTATATTCTTAATGACGAGGTGTTCCCCGAACAATTCGCCGTATAGGAATTTGAGCGCGCTGATTATTTGGTTCATGCGCGATGCGGACACATTTTTTGCTTCCGCATTATAAGAAAGATAAAGGTCTATGTTTTCGCGGCACACCTGGCTTAATGGCCGTTTTGTGTAGTCAGCAAAATCCAGAAGTATGTTCTTATAGAGTTTTATCGTTTTCGGGCTGTATTTTCTTATTCGGAGCTGGCGGACAAGGTAATTAATGAGGTCGGCATGCCTGCGGTCAGTTGCCGGGGTGCGGGGAATAGAACGTCTGTCTTTTAATCCCTTACGGGAGTCACTGGAAGGAAGGTGTTCATATTGCGACTGAAGTTTTTTTAATTCATTATCAATTTCAATTTTATGTCCTGAAAAAGTGGCAAGAAACTGATTCAATGCTTCAGGTGCACAGGGTATTGTCCAGAATTTTTTATCATTATACCATTTACGGCTGGGAATACTGCGGATAAGATTAACCAGAGACGGTTCATATGAAAAAGTTACTTTAATTTCATGAGGGGTTATCTGTAACAATTTGATTTCTGCCATACTTTGGCAATTATAACATTTTCATTTGAAATGTCAATAATTCCCGCTTCGGTTAGGTAGTTATATGTTGACAGTGTAGAGAAACTGCCGTTTTCTTTTTCACTTTTCCCGAGAGAGTGAAGACGACCTCTCTTTTTTCAAGCTGGGGAATCACCCAGTATTTACAGCGCTCGTATACGTCGCCTATGAATACATCGCAGGGCCCGGGATTTGTGTCTTCACCGAATGAGTAAACGGCGGTTCGTCCGTTTCTTTCCGCTTTCATCGCCTCGCCCGAAAGAGAAAACGTCACACCGCCCAGAACGACTTTGTCCTTGAAATCCCTGAAAATGTTCTTCCCGCCGCCCGCGTAAAGTATGTGTTCAAATTCGTTTGTCATCGGCATACCCACCCTCAAATAAAATTTTTTAACCAAACCCGCCTTCAGGAGTTCGTCAAAAGCGCCGAGATGATATATGGAAGGACTCAGAATAAAACAGCCCTCGATTTTTTTTATCCCGTGATATTTCACGAATCTTTTGTATTCTTCGGGAAGATTCCCTCCTACATCGGATGCTGTGCCCGCCTGGAACCATTTGCCGCGCGATGTAAAAAAAACGCAGTCGCCCGCGCCGAAATAAGGGACATAAACTTTGAACTGCATTCTTGAGGCGGCCAGATAAAAAACGCTTGCGGCAAAAATCCCGAGAGAGGAAAAAATAAACCTGCGTTTCTTTGAGATAATCGCAAAAAGAACGGCATAAAAAGCCAAATAAACATAAAGAGGGAAATGACCGATGGAAGCCATCGCAAAAGGACAGGACGAAGTCGTTTTGAGAATCACGCCGAGAAGCGTTACAAAAAAAGAAGCGGCAGAGGCAAAAATACGTGAAAGAAAAAGAAAAACCGGTGCGGTCAATGCAACGGCGGAAACAAGAGACATTATAAAAAAAAGAAAAACCGAAAAGACAATTCCTCCCGCGAGAGGCAGAACAAAAATATTTATAAACGGCGTAATCACGGAAATTTCAAAAAATGTTTCATTAAGCGCCGGCAGAATGAACAACTGGCAAGAGATGCCGATTGAAAAGGATTCGGCGAAGAAATTCGGCATAAAATGTTTAAAAATTTTCGTAAGCACAGGAGAAAAAAATATTATGCCGCCCGCCGCAAGAAAAGAAAGTTTGAAACCGACGGCAAAAAGCCACATCGGATTTACAATAAGCATAATGAGCGCCGCGGCGAAAAGACCGCTGCCGAGGGAACCCCTTCTTCCCGAATATAATCCGGCGGATAAAAAAGCGAACATCACCGCCGCGCGGACGCTGCTGGGAGAGACGCCGCAGAGAAACGAATAGAAAAAAGCGAACGGTATGCTTATGAGAAGAGCCCTGCGAACCCCCGTAACAAAAGAAATAAAAACAACGAAAACGGAAGCAAAAAGGCCGACGTGAAGGCCGCTCACCGCGAGAAGATGCATCAAACCCGTGCGCCTGAAAGCAATCATTATCTCACTGGTGAGACCGGATTTGTCTCCCCATATAAAACCCATCAGGTATGCGAGGACAGATGGATGAAAAGAGGTGGCCATTTTTTTCTCAAGGATCTTTCTCACGCGGAATACCGCTTGCCAAAAACCGCCTCCGGATGACATTATTTTAAGTTTGGACGCGAATATTCTTCCGCTGATACCGTTTACGGCGTTAATACTCCGCCAATCAGTTGAGGAAAAATTTCTTTTCTCATCCGGTATGAGAATTTTCCCTTCAATCATCACTTTATCGCCAGGAGAAGGCAGAACCGCCGTTTTTTTCTTGAGAACGTCTTCCTTCACATAGACGGCGAAAGACCCTGAACTTGTTTTCAGTATGAATTTTCCGCCCGCGGGCAGACCTCTCACTTCGCCTTCTATTTTTATATTAACGGCGGGGGACGCATCGGGAAGCGCTATCAAGCGCCTGCCCGTATAGAAAAATCCAAACAGAAAAACAAGAAAGAAAAACGCTTTCCAGACCATTTTCCGGGCGGAAAAAAACGCGAGAAACGCCGTCAAAGGAAATAAAAAATACGCGCGGTGAAACTGCGCTGTGATTCCGAGAATATAAAAAATTGTGACAAGATATATCGGGGGAATTTTATTTTTCATCTGTAAATCCCCCCTAATTTCCCCCCTTTTTAAAAAAGGGGGGAATACAAAGGGGGATTTTCATACCTGATTTCTACTTTTCTTCCCTGATTTCCATAGGGGGTATGAAATAAGTTTTCTCCGGAGCGCGGCCGAGTCCAAGCCGCCTGAAAAATGATTTTTTCGGGACATTTATCGTCTGACAGTCCGTAAGAGGCATTGATAAATTGACAGAGGCGTCATCGGCTTTATCCGTGAGTCCTCCCGCGGCCTGCACAAGATCTTTCACGCTTGAACCCTCGGGAAAATGATAAATGCCTTCCCTGCGCACTTCGCCGGTTATGTAGCACGATATTTTTTTCTTCTCCGCCCTGCGCGGCGATTCTTTAACCGTTTTTTTGCTTCTGGCAAACAAACTTCTTATATCTTTCTCGAATTTCAGCCACAGAAAACCGATTGCCGCAACAAGCAGCAGAAAAAAAATAAATTTCCCTTTTGTCAGAGTCCGCTTTTCGTTCAAAACTTCAAGTCAATCTTCTATTGATTTTTCCAGATCCGAAATAAAATCCATTACCTCTTTAGATGCGCCGAACTTGTCTTTCGCGCCGTCAATCCTGTTTTTTACCGTCAGTTTCAAATTCCTGTTCTTTTCGTAAATATCCTCAAAACTGTCAAGAAGTTTGTTGACAGCGTCAACAAGAGAGAGAATTTCATCTCCTTTGCGGACTTTTATCCTTTTTGATATCCGTTGTTCAACGTCGGATAAAATAATATCTATGTCTTTTTCAAGCCGGTAAACCGGCCCCAAAATCCGGTTTGAGACAAGAAAGCTCACGGAAGCCCCTATTACCAAAAGCACAATCAGCTGCCCCGTGAGCGTTTGGGATAGCCCCCTGATGAAATTTTCCAGCTCCTGGCCGTGCTTTAAGTTCAGAGTGACGAAATCAATCAGTATTTTGTAGGTGACAAGACACGTCGCAGCCACAAGAAGCATTGAAAAAACCTGTATGGCGGCGAGTTTAAACTGAAGTTCCTTTTTTACAAGCAGTCTCCTTCTTACATTTTTAGCCATAATACCCCCCCTTAATCTTTATTTTTTCTTCTTTTCAAACTTCAAAAGCTGGGCGTTGACTTCATCGGGTCCCAGTTCCCCGTCATTCACTTTAAGGTCATCCGTAACATTCATAACCTTTGAACTGTCCATTTTCAGTATTTCATCCTTTAGCGGACAGTCATTAAGAAAATCACAGCCGCCGCAGTATTTGTTTATCTTCGGCGGGAAATAAGAGTCCGCCTCCTCTTTCGGAAGACCTTCCGCCGACTCAAAATTAAGTATTATTTCAGCGCCCAAGCGGTTGACCATATCAAGCATCTTGTCCGTATCTTCCCGGCTTCTGCTGGTCCTGACAATTTCATTAAATCTGAAAAATATGAGAGCGAGTTCCCTTATCCTGATGTCAAAATATTTCTCGCACACCCAGTAATACATCGTCAATTGCAAGTCGCCATCAACATCCTCCTGAGTTCTCATAAGCGGATCGGTCTTGTAATCGTAAATGGTGTAGGACCCGTCTGAATTTTGCTCAATTCTGTCAATAAATCCGACGAGGAGATGTCCCGCTCCTATGTTTCTTCCCTGTAGAGGCACTTCAAAATAAGGTTCAACTTTCCACGCTCTCTTCCACCCGCCGCCAGCAAGGTGTTTTTTATAATAATTCTCAAGCCATCTGGCTCCCTCATCTCTGTAGTTTGTTTCCTGCTCTTCACTTTCGTAACCCTGCCCCACCCAGTTTTTTCTGTATCTTGAAAGAAGATATTTTAAGGAAGGCGTCGCGAAGCCGCTATAAGTGTATATGTCTTCCATCGTTTTGTGTATCGTCAGACCTATGGAAAAAAAATATCTGGGCTTTGTCGCAATTTTATCTATATAAATCCTTTTGTAATTTCTCGGACAGTTCTTATAAACGGAAAATTTTGAGTAAGAAAGCGCGAGGCGCTTGCTTTCAAGAACCCTCTTGTATATGCGCGGGTCGGGAAGCTTTTTTCTCGCGGGGCACACCGACGCGAAATCGCACCACGAACAGAGCGGCCCCTGTTCGGCGTCAAATGACCCCAGCTTGATTTTTCTTGCCTCACTCCGCACGATATCTTCGCAATTCCGTATATCTTTTTCTGTCGGTTCAACTTTTATTTTGATACCGTGATAAAGATTGTAAACCGAATAAGATTCAAATTTGCGGCCCCACTTCTCTTTCGCAAGACAATAATTCACAACGCTCTGAAGGTCGCTCTTGAGCGACTCTTCTTTCTGTAATCTTTTTCCCGTTTTAAACTGCACGACCTCTATTTTACGGTCGGCGTTTCTTGCGACCTGCGAGAATCTGGCGTTAAAAATAAAGCCCGCAAACTTGCCCGACACATTCTCGTTTGTAGCGACAACCGTGTTTTTGTAAAACCTGTTTTTACCGACATAATCCACAAGAATTTTAAGACCCAACATCCAGAAGCTGTCCTCCTGTTCCGAGCCCGTAAAGCCCTCTCTCTTCCAGTTTGATTTCAGTATTTCAAATATTTCCTCTTCTGATATTTCCGCTAAATCAGATGAGTGAATCGCCTCTATGGAGGTTTGAATACTTCCGGCAAAAGAAAGATAATGAGATTTTATCCGGCTTTTTCTGCGCGCAAGATACTGGTATTTATATTTCATCGGGCAGGTAAGATAAGCGTTTATCTTCCCCACTGAGAGAGGACCGACGCTTCTGAATACTGCAAGAAGTTTTTTAGAGAGAGCCCCTGCGAACCTCAATGCGGCAAGCATTTTTTTAATAATGTCCTTCATACTTTAATATTCCTTTTTTACAGCAACCACGTTTCCGTCCGAAGAAACGGTGAGCGTGCCGTTTAAGTCGGTTCTATAATGTTTTATGCGCATCGCATCAAAAAACATAAGCGCTTTTGAATCGGGATATTCTTCCTTATTACCCCGGCCGACGGAAATTAGGCAAATTTTCGGCTCCGCTTCCTCTATAAAGGAAATAGAGAAGGAAGCGCCTGAGCAGTGATCCGCAACGACGAGAACATCGGAAGCAAGACCTTCATACGAGGCGATGTGATTGAGTTCCGAAAGCCCGGCGGCAGAACAGTATATAAGAGCGGTATCCCCGTAGACGATCCTCAAAACAAGAGAGGCGTTTTTGGAAAAATCCTCAAATCCGGCATAATCTATAAGGGGTCCGAGAACCTGCATGGAAACCCCTCCTCCTTTGAAAATGACATCCCCTTTTGAAACTTTTTTCAAAATTCCCCTCTTTTCCGCCGCCTCTTTAACGTTCCTGAAATCGCGGAATCTCGGACCCGGAAAATATGTGTTTGAAGCGACGACTTCTCCGACGGGGAAATTATCGGATAAAATCTCACTCGCCCCGCCGCAATAACCGCTCTCGGGGGATGTGAGAACCAGAGAGGTTATCTCTTTAATATTTGTTCTCGTTAGATACGGCTTTATGATGTCTTTCCAGACAATTCTCCCTTCGGCGAGGGAGAATTGAGACGACTCATCAGAGTTTTTCGGAACCGCCGGTCCCGAATCTATCAGAATGGTTTTTCGGGACGGCGTTTCCACAAGCATCGCGTTTCCGCCGCCGACATTAAAAAGATTAACTACAAGAAGAGGCCGCGAAACATCCATCTTTTTTCCTTTTCCCGCTTTTACTGCGGTGAATACCGCAAGCGCCGCGGCGCAGGACAGGGCAAGGACGACAAAAGGATGGACAACTTGCGCGGCTGACCTCATTTTTGCGAAAGCCCTCGCCTGGTCTTTCTTATGACGTTTGTATTCTTCTATAAACATATTTTCAAAACAGTTTTTTGAGCAGCCTTTTTACAGGACCGCGATCGCTTCCTTTGCTCGCTCCCGACGGGAAAAAAGCCACTAACTTCGACGGCGACGGCTCAAACGGTTTCTGCCAGTAATACAACGCCTCTCTCACCAGAGGCCTCGTGATAAAAACGCAGGAAGCGGCGCGGGATGTGACTTTATAAAAAATGCTCTTCATATTTCCGGTGTATGTGCCTTCTTCAAAATCGGGTAGAAATACGGCGTCAAACTGATACGCATTAGCGAAATATTCCGCTACAATCTTCACTGAAAAAGGCGCTCTTTCCTTTAATTTCCTTATATCTTCAAGGATAACATTGTTCCTTCTGCTGATTGCCTCGTAGGGACCGAACTTTCGCAGGTGTCTTTCAAACCAGGCGCTCACGCGAAGCACCTCCGCAGCACTGAGATTTTTCCTTAAAATCTCCATTGTGGATGCGCCGGGATTTTTTTCTATGATTTCCAGCAGTTTTTCCGCGAGCGGTATAATAGAGTCGGAGGACGGATATTCAAGGCAGTCTATACCGGATTTCAAAGCCGGCTGACTGAACTTTACTGGGAAATCTCCACTGCTATAAATGATTCCTATTTTTGACGCCCCCATTCCCCTCAATATCAATTGTTTAATCTCAAACGCGATAAATTCAAGTTCATCCTGCACGTCTTTCGCTTCATAATAGACAAAACCGGTATCACTAACGGAATTCTGCGAGACAATATTTCTGCCCGAAAGATTTGACAGGCACTCTATGACGGACGGCGAATGCCGGAATGTATTTGAAAGAGTAAAAGTTCTAAACTCAACGCCCAGTTGAACGTCTTTGGGCGTGTAGAATGAAATAGAAAAATCGCCGCAGACGGCGAGAACGCCGTTTTTGGAAAATATTCTTAGAATCGGCCATTCCCCCGGAAGATACCGCTCGCCGTTATCAACAAAAATGGCGCTGAATTTCGCAAAATGTTTTATTAAAAACTCTTTATCAAAATCATAAAATCTCCGTATAAGATTGCACATTCCGACCCTGTCAAACAAACATCTATTCTCCAGAGAAACCTCATAAGAGCGGAACACCTCTTCCGTGTCTTCTCTAAGTTCTTCGGGCACAGAAGTAAGCGACCCTGTAAGTTTTCTATGAAGCACCATCCAGAAATATACGCTCATATTTACGCCGTTTCGCTCTTCGGCGAGAAGTTCCATCCATCTTGAAGAATAAGAGAAATTTTCGGCCATGCCCAGACGCACAAGAAGGGATTGGTCTTCCGCCTTTTCCTTGAGAACATTTTCCAAAAACATGCTTGCCGTTGAAAAATTTATCCGCTCAATCTCGCTTTTCTTGGAAGGTGTAAGTTCAAGCATTTTATTTTTTATCTCCTGCGTCTGATTTTCAAAAGAAACAAGAAAGAGCACCTCCTGCGGGGCGCAACCTGCGAGAATCTTTAAAAGAGCCGCCCGGAGCAAAGTTTCCGTTCCTCCTCCGCCGGCCGGTATGTCGCCGAAGACAACCCGTCCCAAAAGAGATTCAATTATAATATTCAGTTTTTCATTCTCTATATTTTCAAGCGTTTTTGAAACAAGTTCCCAGTCGGACGATGAAAGGTTCCTGCTATCTAAAAATTCCGTAATTCCAGCGGTTAAACCGGTGGGCGAAAAAATCCGATTCAGAACGTGCTGTATATTGAAATCAAGTTCGCTGAATTTCACTTATACCCCTGCCTTCGGACTTCTTCCGCCATAGGCGGAGAGTACCCCCTCTGCACGCCACAGCGCACCTTCGGCTTCGCTTCTCCTCCTTGTAAAGGGGGAGAGAGAGGGGGTCCCGCTAAAAAACATCTGACGAATCCTCCTGCGATGCCTCGCCGGCCCCCGCCTCTATCGGTTTCTTTACGCTTTCCAGAGTGACGTTCTTGCCGTCGGATGTGACGCAAACGGCGCCGTATTTGTCCAACCGCATAACTTTCGCCCCAAGTTCTCTGCATTTTTCAAGCGTCGGGTTGATATCCGACTCGGCAAAACTCCAGCCCTTCAGATACGAATACGGTATTATCACAACCTTCGGCGACACCGCCTCATACCACTCGGCAAGGCACGCACTCATATTGCCGTGGAATGGGGCTATGAGAATGTCGCTTTTGAGTTCTTCCGGCTTATAATATTTCAACATTTCTCCCTGCGCTTCGTTCATTATGTCGGAGGGCATGAGCATTGAAAATTTACCGTAGGTGGCTTTCAGCACTATGGAATTATTTGCGAGGTCGTCGGGAGTGCCGGCAAGTTTCTCTTCCGCCGGCCAGAGAACCTTTATCATAAATTCGCTTCCCCCCGAAAGCGACGAATAAATGATGTCTCCGCGTTTGGCAGCATAAAGAGGCACTCCTTTTCTTGAATAAAATATTTTTCCCGCTCCACGGGGCTCGCTGAAATCCTTATTCGCTATCAGAGGAACTTTTCTCATATAATAAACATTATCGTAAAGATTCTGAACATAAGAAGTGTCCCATTTTTCTTTGAGCGTCTCATCGCCCAGAAAATCAAGAAATTTTTGGAATGCCATTTTTTTCAGAATGTCTTCCGGTTTATAGGCAGTGAAAACCTTTCCCGTTGGAAAGTAAGGGAGAATGGCGGCGGCGTTGCCCGTGTTTTCCGGTTTTAAATTCGTTAAAATGAGGTCGGAAAACCCGCCTATCTGGTAAAAAGTGAACGCCGCGGCGAGATTGCTGATATTAAAATCGCCTTCGTCCGCCTGCGTCGTATCCACAAGAACGTGTTTTCCGTCGGGAGTTGTGAGCAGATTTGAGTTTCCGAAACCGATGTTTAATATAATCGCGCGGAAATTCTCGGTCTTTTCCTTTTTGAATTTGTAATTATAGAGCAGAAAGAAAAGGAGAATCGCCGCAGCAAAAGCCGAAAATCTCATAAACAGTTCTTCTCTGGAAAGATATCTCAGTCGGTGTCTGACGTCGGCAAAAAATTCAAGGACCGGCTTATAACAAACTATGAGGAGAATCACCGCGTAATAAGAAAACATCCAGGATGTTTTGAAAGTCGGCATAAAGGGATATCTGAACGCCTTAAAAAAGAAATGAGCCACGCCCATGAAAATATTGCACAGCCAGTAATTCCCGGCATTCAGATAAAGGGCAATGAGAGCGCCGACCGGAGCAAGAGAGAGCGCCGAAAAAAAAGCTCCGATGAGACCGGAGAGAAAACCCACCATAACAATAAATCCTATCAGGGGAATCGCTATAAAGTTTGCGTAAATGCCGGCCGTAGGAAACCTGTGAAAGTAGAGAGCGGAGAGTGGTATCATCATCCCCAACTGTATGGCAAACTGCGCGTAGAAAAACTGCACGAGATAATAAAGAGACGGGGGCATTTTGTGCACGGCAAGGCCGAGGAGTGGCTTCGTTTTGTTGAGCGCGCCCGCCGCAATAAAGGTTAAAATTAGAGTTAATGCAACCGCTTCAAGAAAAAATTTATTATAGAAGAGGTCAAAATTCACGCTGGCGACAGTTGTAAAGAAAAAAACCCAGAAGAAAAATACGATAAATGTCCACGATTTTATATAGGTCTCAAAGAACGCCTGCACCGGCCCCGTGAGATAGCACAGCGACCAGACCGCCATATACGACAGGGTAAAGCTCGCTGAAGGCAGAAGCAGCGGACTTGTGATATCCGGAATAATTCCCGATAATATAAACACGGCCGTCACGGGAATTGTAAGAGAAGTTGACGTTTTAAGAGACAACCTGAATGTGTTAAAGAGAAGCATAACCGAGTACATCAGCGCCGAGCGGACGGTCGCGGGACGCGCTCCTGTTATGAGTGTAAAGATGAGAAGCCCGCAGGTCACCACAAACCAGCGCGGCCTCGGCGGGATTTTCGCCAGAAGACAGAGCATGAAAAAAAGCGCCGCGATGAAGCCGGCGTGAAGACCCGAAACGGAAAGAACGTGAGCGACGCCTGTCGCCTGAAACTCAAATTTCATCTGCGGAGGCACACCTCCCCGCGTTCCCAGGGTCACGCCGCCGAGAAAAGCGGACTGCGGATGCGGAATTGTCTGCTTTATTATGCAAATCATTTTCTTCTTTAAGACCAGCGCGAATTTTAGGAGCCAGCCGGGATTTTCTCCGATTTTTTTGACCTGTTCGCTCTGACGCGGATACATGCAGGCATACACGCCGAACATTGATTTCAGATATTCCTTGTAGTCAAAGGCACCGGGGTTTTTCTGCTCCATCGGAATCATCAAAGCGGCATGCACTTCTATAATATCCCCGTAATCGCAG
>PEXM01000001.1 GCA_002779055.1 Elusimicrobia bacterium CG08_land_8_20_14_0_20_44_26 | reverse complement strand
TCTTTCACCGTCATAATCCTTTCTTTCTGGCATACATCCACGAAAAACTGCGCAAGATTGTGATAAGACGATTGAATGTTAAAATTATAAGTGTGCTCCTGGTGATATTTTTGGGGCATTATCGACCCTATCATAAAATTATCAATACTGATACCATGCTTTTCTCCGAGTTTGGTGATGCTTCTGATAAGTTCCGGCAGTTCCTCCGATTTAGGGAGCTGTTTTTCGGCCTCGATTACTTTCAGTTTAAGAATTTCAAAGTTCGCCTTTATTTCCTTCATCTTCGCCACTTTTCTATTGATATCCTCTATTTTTTTATTGGTTTCTGCGATTTCTGTTTTCAGTTTCCCTATTTCCTTTCCCTGTGGCAGATAAGCTTTCTTTACAAACATAAATAGACCCACCGCCGCGATAATGCCTAAAACGATTTTCTGCTCTTTCGGAATGGGTTTCGCGGCGGCCATTATAATTTATCCCTCTTGGGAATGTAATCGCAGTTTACCGCCATTGTCCTCAGCGTGGTTAGCGAACCGGAGGAAGCGGCTGAAAAACCGGCGACTTTGATTTCAGTAAACGACGGGGACTTTTCAAGGTTGCTCAGAAAATCAGCCACGGCGTAATTATCGGCCGCTTCAATGCTGAAGGAAAGTTTAATCACGCTGCCGGCGCTCACTGCTGATAAAGTCATTAACCTGACATTTGCGGGCAAAACTTCAGGCATCGTCAGCACCTCCATCAGTTTCGGGTAATCAATTCTGGAGGCAATGAGCTCGTTGATAACGGAAAGTTTGTTTTCAAGTTTCGCTTTTTCGCTTTCTATTTCTTTAATTTTCTGAAGGTCGGCATCGTATTTTGCCAATTCGGCGGTTATATTTTTCAAATCAATTTTAAGCGCTTTGATTTTCGCCACCCTCAGAAGATAAATTCCTAAAAATATAACGAGAACGACGCAACCTAAGGCAACAGCTAATAGCATGCGCCTTTTGGCAATAGCTTTCTTCTCAATTTCCTGAGGGAGCAGATTTATACGAACCATTAAACTGCCCTTATTGCGTTTGAATCGCCGGCTTTCCTTAACGCGAGGCCGATTGCCACGGAAAAGGCGCTTGCGTTATTGACCAGTTCCTCATCGTCGCCGTGCTGGATAAATTCCAAAGGGTTAAACACTTCAACGGGTATATCCATCTGGCGGTTCAGATATTTATCCAGATTTTTGAGACGCGCGCCGCCGCCCGTCAGAACGATTTTGCTTATTTCTTCGGCCGAGGCGGAAATGGTGTTGAAGTAATCAATAGACCTCTGGATTTCCGTATGCAGTTGTTCGTCTATCGCCTGAATAAGAGAGGTTGTAACTTGTTCGGCGGTTTCCGCATCCGACAGTGTTTCCAATTCTGCGGAAGGAACAATGCCGTGCTGTTTTTTAAGCGCTTCTGCCTGGGAAAAATCGCAGGCAAAAGTGTTCATAACAAGATTTGTAAGCATATTCCCGCCGAAGGGAATATCCCTGACGACACGCACCACACCGCCGTCGGAAATAAGAAGCGTCGTCATCTGCGCGCCGATATTCAGGAGCATTATATTTTGTTCCGCACACTCGGGATGGCAGTATTCGTAAAGGTTATTTACGCAGAATCCGTCCACATCTATTATCAGAGGATCTAAACCCATGCTCTTCAGAATTTCTATCTTTCCGTCAACAATGTCCTTCTTGGCGGCGACAAGAATCGCCTCCATTTTCGGCTGGCCTTCTTCTTCCACATCTCTCACCAATTCAACGGAAAGATAAACGTCCGTTATGTCAAACGGAATAAATTCTTCCGCTTCAAATCTTAAGCTTTTTGCGAGTTCATCGTGAGACATCTTCGGAAATTTCACATATCTGACAATAACGGAATTCCCCATTACGGAAGTCGCGGCGACGCCGGATTTTATGCCTTTGGAAGAAAGAAATTGCCTGACGCTTCTTGCAATGCCGTCATATTCCTCAGGAGTCATTTCAGCGGAAGGATTGGCTGCTACGGGAATCGGTATTATGCCGCCGTTCGTGAAAATAAGCGAACTACCCGATCTTTTAATTTTAGCTATTTTAACGGAAGACCTGCCTATGTCAACGCCTATAATATCGCCGCCTTTATGAATTGCGGTAATACTGCTCAATAAAGATTTAAAATCGATCGGCATAATATTTATTATACCATATAATCCAGACCTGTCAAATTTTTCATTACCTGTTTATCATACCTCCCGAAATAATCATCTTCATAGCCGTTTCCACGTCCATTCCAATTTCTTCCACATCCGCTACCGGGACCATGCAGAAGAAGCCGCTTGTGGGGTTCGGCGAGGTCGGCACAAACAGATAATAATATTTGACACCGTCAATATCCGTTTCGCCCGTTATAAATGCAATGGTTTTGATGCCTTTCCTCGGATAATCAATGCGCACCACTTTTTTAAAAGCCGTTTTCTTTTTCGCGAGGACTTCCACAATCTGCTTCATTATAAGATAGATTCTATTAAGCACAGGGGCTTTCATAAATATCTTTTCTAAAAACCCTAAAAATGCCGCGCCTATGATATTTGAAGCGATAACACCGAGAATCCATAGCATTAACACAGCGATAATAAAACTCATCGCATAGCCCGCCGAGACAGGCCACTCCGAAAAAAACGGAATTCTAATTATGGGATTAACAAAACTCTGAATTATGCGTAGGATAATGTAAAAAATATAGAGAGTTATGGCAATCGGGGACAGAATAATAAAACCCGTTATAACTTTTTTTCTAAATATCCTGAACACAAAAACTCTCATTTTCGGGAGGCCATCCCGCCGCGCGTATATGGTCTGCGATGTAATCTGCCGCCGCCCGTGAAACTTTCTTAACCGCGTGAAGTTCTCCGCGAGATGAAGTAAATTCGCTGAGAACCCAATCTTTCGGGGCAACATTTTCATCGCGGGGGAAACCGATGCCTATTCTGAGACGCGGGAAGTCCTGCGTTTGCGCACAATCAATGACGGACTGAAGACCCCTGTGACCGCCGGATGAACCTGAAATTCTGTATCGCACTCTTCCCAAAGGTATGTTGAAGTCGTCGCAGACGACAAGTATATCCACAGGACTTACTTCAAGCATCTCGCGCGCCTCTTCAAAAGCCAGCCCCGAATCATTCATATATGTTTTTCCTCTGATAAAAGCAGCGCGCCGGCCGACCAGAAACACATCGCAATATTTTCCCTTTTTTTTGAGAACCGCACTCCCCTTCAACAGACCCACCGTAAAACTGCCTATATTGTGCCGCGTTCCGCCGTATTGCCGGGGATTACCGAGTCCGAAAACGGCAAGCATTCCGTTTTATTTCTCCTTTCCTTTTTTCTCCCTTGTTTTTTTCTCATCTGCTTTTTTCTCATCCTGTTTTTTCTCAGGAGCGGCTTCGCCAACGACCTCTTCCTTCGGGACTTCCTTACCCTTCTTTACGACCTCGGGCTCGGCCTGGGCTGCGACGGCCGCTTCCGCCGAAGGTGCAGGTTCTTCTTCCTTTCTCGGCGCCTTAACGCTTACACAAATGGTATCTGAAGGAGTTAAAACGGCGACACCTTCGGGCACTTTAATGTCCGAGACCTTGAGCACGTTACCCAGCTCCACACCCGAGATGTCAAGCACGAGATTCTTCGGAATTTTAGAAGGTATGGTTCTTATGATGACTTCTCTTGTGATAAAATCAAGAATTCCTCCGGCTTTTACGCCCGGACTTTCGCCCGCAAGTTCCACACGAATTTTAAGTTCCAGTTCTTTTTTGGCTTCTATTTTCATAAAATCTATATGATTGGGTCGGTCGGAAATCACATCGTATGAAACATCTTTAATTATCGCCGTTATACTTTCCTGGTCTTCCATAAGATTAATAATTGACGTCTTTGCGGTGCTGATTATTTTAGTAATCTCTTTTTCGTCAACCCACACGGGTTTTGGGTTATACTTCGCTCCGTATATAACCGCCGGAATTTTCCTTTCCTTTCTGAGACGATTAAGGACGGATTTTTTGCCCGCCTCTCTTCCATGAACCGCAATTTGTGTTTCCATATTATCCCCCCTGCACTTCTTTCAATTTGAAATATGTTAACAAATTTTCCTGAAATAGAAAAGAGATATTTTGACGAGAAATGTGGTTGCTCAATTTATTGAGCGAGGAGGGCGCGACCAGAAAAACAGAGAAAAACAGGGACGGTTCTGGTTTTTATATAAATAAATACTTTACTGGAATAAGTCGCTTTCTTACAGGGCCAACTGCAAGGCCAAGTTCTTCAAGCACAACTGTTCCCAATACCTGTGTATCTGTTTCATTACCAAAGATAACCCTCGTTGTTAAACTTTTGCCATCAAGAATAATTCTTGCTTCGCCGAGGAATCTTTTGGCAACTCCACCATCGGCAAGTTCAATCTCAATTTCTTCAATTTTTTTTATACCGAGTGTTTCTAAAGTTTTTTCCGAAACCACAGTAAGCGTTGCCTTTCCGGTAGCACTATGTAATTTTTACCAAAATATCATTAATAATATCCGCTGCTTCTGCGGCGCGGTCGGCAGCATTTGAAAGATGCCTGTAAATTTCTCGCGTCTTTATAATTTTGATAACATCTTTCGTCTTAAAAAGTTCAACCAAACCTTCGCGATACCGATGTTCCACAAAGTTTTCCGCTTTTCTTACGCGAACAATGTGTTCCGCACAGACGCCGGGATGGATTTTCAGATGTTTAACCGCATAGGAGACATCCTTTGCCGCATTATACAACGTTTCTGCCATTTTCTTTATATAATTGTCTGTCTGAACTTCAAAAAGCGTCATCTCTTCAACGGTTGATTTTGCATAATCCATCATATCGTCCACAGTGCGGGATAACGCAAAAATATCTTCCCTGTCAATAGGTGTTACAAACGAGCGGTTGAGTTCGTCAACAAGAATCTTTCGCACCTCATCCGCTTCCTCTTCCGCATCGTTCACTTTCTTTCCGTTTTCTGCCGTCGGATTGTTGATAAACTCAACAAATAAAGCAAGCCCCGCTTCAATCGTCACCGCCTGGTCCAACAGCATCTTGAAGAAGTCCTTTTTCTTTGGAAAAAGTTTTCCTATTAAATCTAGCACAGCCATAAAAACCTCCCTTTTTTTACCAACCTAAAAATTTTATTCCGTTTATCAATAAGAAATAAATTATTGCTGAAACAATCACAGTTGACGGTATCGTTATAAGCCAGACAGTAAATATGTTTGCAGCTTGTTCCCATCTGACCGCTTTCACTCTTTCAGCTGCACCTGTTCCCATAACCCCGCCTGATATTATGTGAGTGGAAGATACAGGCATACCAAAAATACTGGCGAAGTATATAACAATCGCACCGGACAGCTGAGTACAAAAACCGTGAATTTGCCTTATTCTAAAAATATTCATGCCGATAGTTTTTATTACACTCTTTCCGCCGAAAATAACACCCAGGCTAACACTTAATGAACTGGCAATTGTAACCCATAGCGGTATAACAAAAGAATTTCCCAGAGGTTTGTATAAATTAAGGACAATGAGTGAGAAAACAATAATACCCATTGTTTTAGGAGCATCATTTGTTCCATAAGATAGTGCGAACCCCATAGATGAAAATATTTGAAGCGGTCTAAAAAGTTTATTTATTCCCGGCTTTGCATTCCTTGCAAGAAAATACGTAATTTTTGTCACTACAAATGAACCTACAAATCCCATAACAGGCGACAGAATTAAAACGATAATTATTATTAAAACATTTTTCCATTGAACAATATCCATCCCGCCTGCAACCATACCTGCACCGACAAAACCGCCTATCAAGGCATGTGAAGCAGATATCGGGAATCCCAAAATGGTGCAGATTGTATTCCAGCCGGCAGCGCTTAAAACCGTTGCAAAAATTATTACTATGCCGTATTTGTCGCCCATAATTATATTTGGATTAATTATGCCTTTACCGAGGGTCTGTGCAACCGCTGTACCAAAAAAATATGCGCCCACAAATTCAAATATGCCTGCCATGATAATCGCCTGCATAGGTGTTAATGCCCGGGTCCCGATTACCGTTGCAACAATATTTGCCGAATCATTAAATCCATTAGAAAATGCAAATGCTAACGCCAGAATCACAATCAAAATGCCTATAATAAGTGTCGTGTCCATTAAAAAATCTCCTCGGGAAAAGGAAACGTGCTACTTTTTCCTGTTTTATTTTAACATAAAAAGGTGAAATTTGTCAAACAAACAAATATTTAGTAGTGTCCGTCCTACGAAACGCATGATGTAGGGCACGGCATGTAGGGCAAGGTCATGCCAGAGGCAGATCCGCCTAAGGCGTGACTTTAGCCTTGCTAATAAAGACGACCTTAAAAGGTCGCACTACAATGCGCAAATATTTAAGGCAAAATTTCAGTTTTTGTTTATGTGTGTTGATTTCCATTTTTTTTGATATTATTACAATATGGAAGACAATCTATATTCACTGTTGAAACAGAGCGCCGAAAGGAACACTCAAAGAACAGCGCTTGAATACGGCAAAATAAAATTACCTTATTCCAAGCTTATTTTAAAAACGGACTCTTTCGCCGAAGCGCTGAAACGTTCGGGCGTTAAGCATTCCGATAATGTTGCGGTCCTTTTGAAAAATTCCCCCGAATTCATCATAGCCGCCTTCGCCTGTTTCAAAATAGGAGCCGTGCTCGTGCCGGTCAATTTCTATTTAACAGCAGGGGAAATAATCTACATTCTCAACGACGCACGCGTAAAAGTCCTCATAACGAGTGCTGATTTTGAAAGTTATTTTTCGCGCATAAGAGAGGAAGTCAATGACTTTCGCGAAATTATAATTGCCGGGAATACTGATGAGGAAGAATTTTATGATTCAGACGGAGATGAAGTCCTGCGTGAGGATTCGGCCGCTATTTTTTACACCTCGGGCACAACCGGCCATCCGAAGGGCGCTGTCCTGACTCACGGGAATTTCATAAGCAACGTTGAGTCGTGTCTGAAAGTGGTCAACATTTCAAAACATGACAGGACTCTTTGTTTTCTGCCGCTTTTTCATTCTTTCGCTTTCACGGCAAACCTGCTGCTCCCGCTTTTTAGCGGAGGTTGCGTCGTTCTTCTTGACCGTCTGATGAGAGGAAGCAGATTTTTGAGTTTAATATTTTTCAGGCGTATCACGATTTTTGTAAGCATACCGCAGGTCTATCGGCTGTTTCTTAAAGTGCCGAAACTCCTCGGGCGGCTTGCTCTTTTGAGAATCAGATATTTTATAAGCGGGGCGGACTGTCTCTCCGAAAAAACCCTCATCGCTTTTGAAAAAAAATTCGGGAAAACAATACTTGAAGGATACGGCCTCACGGAAGCCGCGCCGGTCGTCACTTTAAATCCCCCGGGTAAAAGAAAACCCGGTTCGATCGGCAAACCCCTTCCGGACGTTGAAGTAAAAGTAATAGGCGAAGACGGCGAAGAAAAAGAAAGAGGCGAAATCGGCGAACTGATTGTCAGGGGCGGCAACGTAATGAAAGGTTATCTGGGACTCACCGAAGCGACGGCCGCCGTTTTGAAAGGCGGCTGGCTTTATACGGGGGATATGGGTTTTATGACAGAAGACGGCTACCTCACAATTGCGGAACGAAAAAACGATATGTTTGTTTGCAGGGGTTTTAACGTTTATCCGAGAGAGATAGAAAATGTTCTCCGCGACATACCGCAGGTGGAAGAAACCGCCGTGGTCGGCTATAAACTCAAGGAAGAAACGGAAGTGCCTGTGGCATTTATCAAAACTGCCGGCAGTATTTCCGAATCGGACATAGTTGCTTATTGCAGAAAACGCCTTGCAAATTATAAAGTCCCGAAAAAAATATTTTTTGTAAATGATTTTCCGCGCAACTCAACGGGAAAAATTCTGAAAAAAGAACTGCGCGCGCAATTGCAGGAATTCTATTTGGCTCTTCCGCCTTTTGAGTGAGTAACTTCAAATCCCCTCATCCCCTTTTGGAAAAGGGGGAGAAAGGGGAATTATCCCTTTCAAAGGGGAGAACTACCTCACCCACTCATTTCCCTGAAGAACCAAATAAAATAACCGCCCATTTCAATCAGAAATTTCCTCATCTTACAAAATTTCCTCCGTCTGAACAGCCTATCCATCACCAGACAGAGTCTGGTGATTTAACGGCAGATTAAAAAACTAACCTGAGGAAAAAGATAAAATATTTTCCGTTTTTCCCTTCATCGCCGCTGGCGCCCGTTTCTAACGGGTTTTACCGAATTATTTCCGAAAACCTGACAAGCGCTTTTTTGAAAATGTCCATCGGAGCGTAAAGAAGCCCCGCACCAATCTGGCCTATGCCCGGCTCTTTGTGGGCAATGCCCGTGTTTATGAAAGGCGGCAATTGTTTTTCAACGATTTTAATTATGTCAAAACCGACGGGGGTTCCCCTGAAATTAAAATACGGGACCTTAAAACTCGCCGACTCCCCCGCACATATTTCATACATTTTCATCGTGTATTTCATCGCATCGTCCGGATTCCCGCCGACAAATTTCACGATTGCGGGCGCGCAGGCCATAGCGTTTGCCCCGATGCCCGCACTCTCCGATATCGTTGAATCACCGAGGTCGGGATTTGCGTCGGCCTCGTCAAAACCCGCAAAATAAAGACCCTTCGGCATTCCCGCCGGATGAGTGAACCATTCATCGCCCGTGGCGGCAACCCTTATTCCTATATCGGTGCCGTTTCGCGCCATCGCCGAAACAATACTGCAATTCTCAAGACCTTTTATAACGTCAACTGTCGCCTTGCAGGCAGCCATAGAAAGATTAAGATAAGTGTGCGGATTAGACGAAATAAAATCAATTATCTCTTTTATAACGGTTTTTGATATTGAAGTTTTTAGCAGCGCCGCAACCAGTTCCTTGATAAGCATATTCGTCGCCGCCTCGTTCCTGTTATGGCACTCGTCGCCCATCATCAGCGCTTTTGAAGTTATTGATTTAATGTCAATTCCGCCGCGGGTCTCTTTCAACGCTTCCGAAATAGACGGAGCGAGAATTTCCTCCATCCATTTGAGATGTTTCAGGACATCGGCCGAATTAGCCCCGAACCTCAAAACTTTTCCGAGCCCTTCGTTCAGAGTGCAAAAGGCGCGGTTGCCGAATTTCTTATTAAGAACAACATAAACCCACATTGACGGCGAAACAATTCCGGCCATAGGCCCGACGGCGGAATGATGATGACAGGGAGAAAACTGGATGCCTCCTTTTTCAACAATGTTTAGCGCTTCATTCAAATCCGACGCCATTCCTTCATAAACAAGGGCGCCGAGGACAGCGCCTTTGACAGGTCCGCACATTCTGGCCCAATCTATCGGAGGGCCGGCATGGAGAATCATATTTTTCTTCATACCCGGTATTACATCGCAAGCTCTTGCCACATCTATAAGAGTCGGCGTTGACTCATTTATCATCTCGACCGCCCGTTTATTTGCCTGCGCAATTTCGTCTTTCTTTAATTCCAGTTCGTCAAGAATTTTTGCGATGACTTCATCGCCGCCGGCGCGGGGCGTAAACTTCACATTCGTAACATCGGCGTTCTGGCGTTTTAATTCATCGTAAAACCAGCCGAGACCTAAATTTATTATTTTTTCATTATCAAACATCCCGCCTCCTTCGCTCTTTTCGTTATTTTTCCGCCCGCATATATGTTTTTCAGAAACTTCAAATGCTCGCTTAAAAACTCCCATGAATCAAGCGTAATCGCGTATTTAATTCTTTTTAACTCCCGTCATAAAGTTTTTTAAGAAACGCCTCCCGAATTCCGGGCCACAGTTCCCTTTTTATGTTTCTAAAACTATTGTAATCATTGTAAGGGAAAGGCCAACGCATATTATAAACATCTAAAACCGTCCATTCTCTTGAAGCAAGCCCTTCCCAGTATTCTATGAGGTCCCTAAAATGTCCCCTCCAGTCAAACGCCCTCGCCCCGACGTCGTAAATCTCACACCTTTCAAGAACTGACGATACGGTCTGAGAAAGTTCAAATTCCGGCGTGAGGAGCGCATTCTTCTTAACAAGGTCGGTGCCCGGGATGCAGAGCGGATATTCGTCTTTCGATTCAACAAGAGAAAACCTGCCTTCAATGTAAAATATGGAGGCCTGAAATTTAGCGTTTCTTTTTTTAAAGATGTCAAAATATCTTTCAATTATTTTTTCGGTGTAAGGCGTTCCTATCGTAAAAAAAATAAAATTCTCAAGAGAAGAACCCGCCAGTTTAAGCAGGCAATCAAAACCGTTTTTGAGCGTCGTGCCGGTGGCAATAACATCGCCGGCGATGATTGTGTTTACGCCTTCCAGCGCGAATTTTCTGTACTGGTCCTGCTTTATCATCCACCTCTTGCCTTTCTGGAATCTCTGCGAAGTCATAAAAGAAGAATTCACTTTCTTGAATCCGAAACACTTATAAAGAAGCTCTACAAAACCGAAATTCAATCCGCCCCTCAAAAAGTGGAGAACGGTTATGCCCGAATCATCCATACCGCCGAAATGTTTTTTGCCGTAGGACGATTTGAAAAACGACTCAATGCCTTTTCTCAAAAAATAAATGTATTCAAATCCGTGTATTTCAGGAGCGTTTAGAATCCTCCTCGTGGCCGAAGAAGTTATAACAAATCTTTTAATTTTAGAGCGCGGCTCAATTTCATACACGGCCACATTTCCGGACGATGATATTTTTTTAAGGAAGTCCTTCATTTTTCAAACAAAATCTTCCTGCATGCTGAAACCGCCTGTGCGTTTGTCGGGAAGACCTCCACGCCGGATGCGGCGAGCGTCTTTTTCTGTTTTTCATAATTCTGAGGATCCTCGGCAGACCCCGTTATTGACGCGACGACAACAAGTTCGGGGTTGATTTTTTTTGCCGCCTCCACCGACGGAGCAAGCTCGCCGGCGGGGTCGCTGTGGCAGCCCCATCCCAGCGCGCAGTCAAGGAGAAGCACTCCGACTTCGCTCGCTTTGGCTTCCTCTTCTATTCTGGCTTTTCTTAATGTGAAATCCATCATAGGATGCGGATAGCCCCTCGTAAAATCGTCCTCTCCCATATCCACGAGACAGTGCTTCTCGCTCTTAAAAGGATTTTCCATTTTGAATTTTTTATTTATCGGTGTGTTAGAATAAATTTCACAGTCCTTCAAAAGATAAAGAGCTTCGTAGCAAAGAGTGCCGCCCGAATACAAACCGCGCAGGTATTTTCCTGGTTTCTTAACGGCTCTGAAATCGGTTTTCGGTATCGCCGCTCTATCATCAACACACCTGCATGATTTGAGAGCCGCTTCTTCAAGGGTGGAAGCGAAGAGAATCTTGTCAAAATCGGCGAGTTCCATCGTCAAAAAATTTATTACGTATTTTTTTGCGCTCTTTTTGGCTTTGGCAATTATCTCGTCCGCAACTTCCGCATCCGGCGGCTTTGATATGATTGTCACAATGTCCGTTTCAGAGTCATTTTCAAAATAATCCATCGCCGCCTTGAGCATTATCCCGCCGACCTGCGATTTGACATCCCTTCCTCCGACGCCAATCGCCTGCGAGACGCCGAAACCGAGTTTGTGTATTATCGTCGTCACTTCCTGAATGCCGGAACCCGAAGCGCCCACTATTCCGATTCTCCCTTTCCTTATAACATTGGCGAAACCCAGACCTTTGCCGTTTATTATAGCTGTGCCGCAATCGGGTCCCATAAAAAGAAGATTTTTCTTTGCCGCCTTATTTTTCAGAAATATTTCATCCTCAATTGATACGTTATCGCTGAAAACCATAACATTCTTGCCCGCATTTATCGCCCTTTCGGCTTCTCTTCTCACATATCTTCCCGGTATTGAAATGAGGACAAGAGAGTCCTCGTTTTTCAGGACTTCGTCAAAACTCACATCTGAAGAAGTTTTTCTTATGGCCGCTTTTTTACTGAGGACTTTTTTAAATTCATCCAGCATCTGCGAAGCGGCGCTTTCGCTTTCGGTCTTCACAGCAACCACAAGGTCGGCGGGCGTTGCGCCTCGTCCAGCGTCTTCAAGGATGCCCAGACTTTCAAGAAGTTCAAGATTCTGCGGCGTTGCCATAACCGCCGAAATATCCTTGCAGGAAAATTTATTTCTCACTTCGTTTGCTGCGTTCATAAGAACGACCGAATCGTTGTAACTTTCCTTGATAATAAAATTTTTAACCGCCATCACGCCTCCCTCCCCCTCTCTCAATCTCTTCCGCCTATGGCGGAAGAAACAGCAGGGGGTATTTTTCACTAAACCGCTTTCAATTTTCCCGAAGACCTTCCAATATTCCAAGGGCTGTCGCAACGCCGGATGTGGCGCCGAATTTCAAAATTGAAAGGTCTCCCGATTCAATAAATTTTATAACATTATCCGAGAATTTTCCGGCCATCGCGCTTTTAATAAAATGTCCGCTGAGCGGCGTTGTTCGCGAATAATCTATATTAAAATCCCTTTCTTTGCCGAGAAGCGCCCTGGCGGCGAGCAAACCGACAAGAATATCGTCTCCTGCGGGCGTCAAACCCGGGCCGAGACCGACAAGTTTGTTGTATGTTTTCTCCCGCAATATTTTTTCAAAATGAGGCGCGAAGTCACCGCAGGTTTCTTTCCATTTCTTCCTCACAAAAGAAGCGGTCGTTTCAGAAATATCGGAAACTGCGGGAAGAGTCAGGGAAACAAAATTTTCTCCCGCTATTTCAAGAGAAAGTATCTTCGTATTTCTGATAATTTCAAAATCATCTTCCCTGCAAATAACCCCGTAAGGCACAAGCTGATGTGGCCTGCGCAGAACGGTTATGATAATTCCCTCCGCGCCACAAAAATAACATGAATTTTCATACGCATTTTTTAGAAAAAGTTCGTTTAGAGAGAGTTCTTTCAGGTCTTTGTCATAACGCAC
>PEXM01000014.1 GCA_002779055.1 Elusimicrobia bacterium CG08_land_8_20_14_0_20_44_26 | reverse complement strand
CATTTTCTTTTCGCTTCAATTTATAAGTGGCAGAATAAAACGGAACTTTCGGAAAGAGAATTCAAAAAATACCGGCGCTTATCGGACGCTGGTTAACCCATTTTTTTCAAACTGGGCAATCCAAAACTGCGGAAAACCTACGTAGTGCGACCTTTTAAGGTCGCTATTTTATTTTGCCGCTATTGATGTAGCAGTCTGAAATTCAATATTTCGTACTTGACTTACCCGTTTAGAAGCGTCAAGTATTTCCATAGATACAATATCACCGGCACTATCATAATCCAGTATCACACCAGGCTTACTTTCATCGCTTTCTGCCACAGGAATATCTTTTAGAATCATGGTAAGCGTATCCGATTCAGGGTCATAGATGACTTTCATTTGGCAACCTCCTCAAAGTACTTTTTAACACGACTTGTTTTATAAACCGTGACTACCTCGGCGGGAATTTTATCTATATCTACAAAAACTCTAAATAGATAAATTTTAGACGGCTCTCCCAGAGATATTCTCTTCTGGAAAAGCCATCGTCCTTCGCGAACTTCTTCGCTGAATTCAAAGTTTTCCAAAACAGATTTCACTATGTTTCTATCAATTTGACGCCGAGACATTTGGAAAAATGCGTGTTCTTTAATAATCCAGGATTTTAGTCTCACCTATATTTTCTCCCGCATTTCTGCAAAAAGTAAAACAAAAATTTATGGAAAATGTAGGACGTCCCCTTTTCTCTTTTTCCCTTTTTCCTTACTCAACATCTTTTTCTCTGATTTGGATAAATATCTCAACAATGTCGCCATCCCACTGCGAACCTGCGCCGCTTTTAAGTATTTCCAAAACTTCGGCTTTTTTCAGCTTTTTCCTGTATGCCCTGTTTGAAGTCATCGCATCCCATGAATCGCACACAGCCATAATCCTGGCGCCATAAGGAATTCTCCCGCCCGCAAGACCTTCCGGATAACCCTTCCCGTCAAATCTTTCGTGATGATACTTAATCGCAGGAATAACATCCTTAAGTTTGGTGAGAGAACTGCAGATTTCCGCACTTAAAACAGGATGAATTTTAATGGCATCATATTCCGCACCTGTCAGTTTACCGTCTTTTATGAGTATATAATCCGGCACGCCGATCTTACCTATGTCGTGCAAAAGCCCCGCCCGTTTTATCTTTGTCTTCTCCGCATCAGACCAGCCGAGAATTCCGGCAATCTCCCAGCAATACATCCCCACCCTGTATGAATGCCCCCTCGTGTAGGGGTCCTTCGCTTCAATGGCTGCCGCAAGCGTATAGAGAACGTTGTTTGTGTCCTCCAAATCCGAGAGAGCGTGTTTCAATCTTATGTGATTTCTCACTCTTGCCATCAGTTCAAAATGATTATATGGTTTTGACACAAAGTCATTGCATCCGAGATTGTATCCCTTTATCCGCGAGTCCATATCATTCAGGGCGGTAAGAAGGATTACCGGCGTCAGCGCCGTGAAAGGGTCGTTTTTAAATTTATCAAGCAGTTCAAACCCGCTCTTATCAGGAAGCATTATATCAAGAAGTATCAGGTCATACGAAGAAGTTGAAGCCAGCATTTCCGCTTCTGCCCCCGTCGGGGCAACATCGCAGTTGTAATCTTCACCCGCAAGAATATCTTTAAGAACTTCGGCGCTGTCGGCATTGTCTTCAACAATCAGTATTTTTCGCATTTCTGTGGAATTCAAAACCTCTATTGTTATTATACCAAATATTTTATATAATCAAATACGCTTATGGAAAATAAAATAGTAAAATGGCTTGCCTTAAAACTCCGGGAATCAAAATGCCGGGGTTTTGTTATCGGCGTAAGCGGAGGGATTGACTCCGCAGTCGCCGCGGCGCTATCTTTTAAAGCGTCAAAAAAAACTCTTGCTCTGATTATGCCATGCGAAAGCGAAGCGAATGATTTGCAGGATGCTCTTAAACTCGTTAAAAAATTCAAAATACCTTATAAAATAATACGCCTTGAAAAACCGTACTTTGCCATAAAGAAACTTCTGCCCGTAAAACTTTCGCGCGTGGCGGCGGGAAATTTGAAAGCGCGGCTCAGGATGCTCATACTTTACTCTTTCGCAAACAGCGGAAACGCTCTTGTCGTCGGATGCGGCAATAAAACAGAACTAAAATTCGGCTACTTCACAAAATACGGCGACGGCGCAGCGGACATTCTCCCCTTAGGAAATCTCGTTAAATCAGAGGTGAGAAAGGCCGCTCAAAAACTGGGTATTCCTTCTTCCATCATAAAAAAACCTCCGAGCGCGGGTCTGTGGAAAGGGCAGACCGACGAAAAAGAAATCGGTCTTTCTTACGACATTCTTGACGGCATCGTAAAAAATATTTCTTCAATAAAAAAACTTGACAGGACCGGCAGGAAAAAAGCCGAAACCCTTCTCATTCGGGGCGCCCACAAGATGCGGCTGCCTGAAATCTGCAAATAAAAACCCCCTCTCTAATCTCCCCCTTATAAAGAAATGGAAGATGGAAGATGGAAAATACGAAAAACCCCCTCTCTAATCTCCCCCTTTTCAAGGGGGAGAAGTCCGAAGGACAGTAGGGGTTAAAAGATTTTTATGTCGGAAATAATATAGAGGATGTAGGTGGCAAACAAAACAGAGGCCTTGAGACGCAGCGGAATTTTCCTTACATAAATAAAAAACAGAAGTTGGGCTAAAATAATAAACATCCAGCCGAATATAAAACGCGAATTATCAATTTTAAGAGGACCAAACAAAGCGGCAATTCCCGGGAGAAGATAAAGATTAAACGCCTGCGAGCCGACAATATCGCCTACCGCCAGTCCGTATTCGCCGTCTCTTGTGGCGCTGATGGATGTGGCAATCTCGGGAATAGAAGTCCCGACGGCAATTATCGTTACGGCTATTACGAATTCCGAAATTCCCAAAAGACGCGCCATATTTGCGGACGACCACACGACGACTCTTGAGGATAAAAGAAGCACCGCCAGCGCCGGGAAAAAAATCGCAAACGGCCGCGCTGCGGGAGAGGTCTCCGCCACCTTAAAAAATTCTTCGCTCGCTTTTGAACTCAAAAAAAGATACGCGGCTAAAGCGATAAGAAGAATAAGCCCGCCGGTCCTTGAAATACCATTCCTGATTACGAAAAACATACAAGCGGCGCCCGCAGGGAGAAAAACAAAGTTCACGGCCGTAAATTTGTCCGTTATTTTCTGATGCCTCTCGTTGTAAGAAGGAAGGCCTGAGGCAATCCAGAAAATAAGAGCCATCGCTATTCCGGTGTTGGCGGCGATGCTGCCGGAGGCGTTTCCCATTATAATTTGCGGCTTATTCAGCACGGAGGCAATTGCCGTCACAAAGATTTCCGGAGCGGAAGTACTCAAACCAACAAGCACAACTCCTATAAAAACCCGCGAGATGCCGTAGTGGTCGGCTATGGCGACTGAAGAGCGAATAATAATATCCGCCGATTTAAAAACAAAAATGAAGCTTATGAACGTAACGGCAAGATAAATGAATATCACGGACTCTTTTTCCAGAGTTTTTCGGCCTGGACAATTTTTTCTTCCGCAAGCCGGACGTATTTAGAGCGCGGGGGTTTGAAACATTCTATCGTTGTCTTAAACCAAAAATAAGCGTTTTTGGCGTCGTTGTCCTCCATTTGCATTTTATACTGCATATCAATGGATGTAAAAAGAAGTTTTTTTTCCTCATCGTTTTTAACTTTTACTCCGGCAGCGGCTTTTTTAAGCCACCCGTCCAAATATTCCTTTTTTAATTGCGGGTCTTTGTGCCAGTCAAGATAACGCAAGCCCTTTAAATACGACGACCTTGCTCTCATCGTGACATCTACATAGACAATTGAATTGATAAAAATATAAATAAGCGCCGCTGCGGAGGCATATTTAATTATTTTGTTTTTTCCAAGAGCGGCTATTGTCATTTCTTTGAGGCAATATCAAGCATTTCCCTTATTATATCGTCCGTAGAAACGCCTTCCGCCTCGGCATTGAAATTAACAATCATTCTGTGCCTGAGCGACGGGAAGATGACGCTTTCTATATCATTCTTCGTCACAGAACTTCTGCCGGAAAGTGCGGCGTTTATTTTCGCGGCAAGGACCAGCGTCTGCGCGCCACGGGGGCCGGCGCCCCACGAGAGCCATTTGACGACCTCGCTTTCTCCTCCTCCAGGACGCGTCATTTTAACGAGCTTCACCGCATATTCTATTGAATTTTCGGGAGCGGGTATTTTTCTTATAAAACTCTGAATTTCAAGAATATCTTCTTTCGTCATAATTTTCTTCAGATTATAATCTTCAATGGAAGTGGTTCTCAGGACTATTTCCTTCTCATCCGCCTCCGTCGGATAAAATATATTTATCTGAAAAAAAAATCTGTCGAGCTGCGCCTCAGGCAGCGGATAAGTCCCCTCCTGCTCAATCGGGTTTTGCGTGCCTATGACAAAAAAGGGCTTATCAAGAATATAATCCTCGCCCGATGCGGTCACCTTCCCCTCCTGCATCGCCTCAAGGAGCGCGGACTGCGTCTTCGGGGGAGTCCTGTTTATCTCATCCGCCAGTATAATGTTTGCGAATACCGGCCCTTTAATAAACCTGAAATTCTTGCGGCCGCTTGCGACATCCTCTTCAATAACGTCCGTTCCCACAATATCCGAAGGCATGAGGTCCGGAGTAAACTGGATTCTTGAAAATTTCAAGTCAATAATCTGGGCAAGCGATGAAACAAGCATGGTCTTTGCCAACCCCGGCACGCCGACAATAATGGAATGGCCCCTCGCAAAGAGCGAAATTAGAAGCTCCCTGACCACATCATCCTGACCCACTATTACCTTTGCGATTTCTTTTTTCAGCTCTTCATACTTTTCAAAGATAAACGATATTTTCTGTTTGTCCATCATGATAAGGTCTTATCTTCAGCGCCGATATTTTCAACCGCCGGAGTCAAAGATAATTCGCCCACCATCTTATTTGCAAATTGGCAGGCCTCCTCATAATTTACCATTCTGATAATTTTTTTTATCTTCGGTATTGATATTGCCGACATGCTGAACTCATCTAAACCCATGCCTATAAAGAGTTTTGTAAACGCAGGGTCGGAAGCCATCTCGCCGCACATAGCAACCGGCGTTTTATGCTCATGCGCTGTTTTAATAACATACTTTATGAGCCGCAGAACCGCGGAATTCATCGGTTCGTAAATATAGCGGACATTCTCATTGCTCCTGTCGGCGGCAAGGATGTACTGCGCAAGATCATTCGTTCCGATGCTGATAAAATCCACTTCCGCCGCAATAAGGTCAACCATAAGAGCCGCGGAAGGAACTTCTATCATCACTCCGAACTGAACATTGCCGTCATAGGGTATATTCTTCTCTTTCAGATCCCTCTTTATTTCCTCAAGTATGGTTTTAACTTTAATTATCTCGGAAACATTCGTTATCATGGGTATCATTATTTTAAGATTGCCGGAAACGGAAGCGCGAAGAAGGGCTCTCAGTTGATTTTTAAAGATTTCGGGAACCCTGAAACACAATCTTATTGACCTTAAACCCATCGTCGGGTTCGGCTCATCCGGAATATCCACAGAGTCCGCGAGTTTATCGGCGCCGAGGTCTATTGTCCTTATGATAACAGGGTAGGGAAGCATTTTTTCGGCCACGAGCTTATACTTCAAATACTGTTCCTCTTCCGTCGGGACAGAAGACGAATTGATAAAAAGATACTCGCTCCTGTAAAGACCGACGCCTTCCGCGCCGTATGCAAGAGCCGTCTGAATCTCCTCGGGAATTTCTATATTTGCCAAAAGATGAAAGGTCTTGCCGTCCTTAGTAATCGTCGGCAACTCCACAAGTTTCTGGAGCGAATGCTGTTCATCCCAATACTTCTTTTTTTCCCTCTTGTAATTTGTAACGGTTTCTTCGTCGGGGTCTGTTATCACTATGCCGCTTATGCCGTCTACAATAATACCCTGGCCGTCGGTAAGCTGCATCGTAATGTCCTTTAACCCTGTAACGGCGGGAATTTCCAGGGCTCTCGCAAGAATTGCCGTGTGAGAAGTCCTGCCCCCGACTTCGGTGACAAAAGCGGCAACCAGATTAGCTTTCATATTAGTCGTATCGGCGGGAGTTATGTTGCCCGCGACAATAATGGAATTCTCCCGCATTTTATCCCACGGCGTTTCATCGGTGCGTTGCGAAAGATGAGCCATAATCCTGCCGCCGAGTTCCGAAATGTCTCTCGCTCTTTCTTTTAGGTAATCATTCTTTATTTTGAGGAATTGCGAAGTAATTTTTGAAAGCGTCATGGAAAATGCGAATTCGGCGTTAGTCATCTGACTGCGTATAATATCCTCAGTGCCTGATACAAGAATCTTGTCTTCAAGGAAAAACCGATGCCCCTTGAATATACCGCTTTTTTTGCTGCCGAGCGCTTTATGCACCTTTTCTTCAATCTCTATCAGGTCTTTTCCCGTCTCGGATATGGCCTTTCTGAAACGGGCAATCTCCGACTTAATTTCGCTGGTTAAAATACTCCTGCGATAAACCTTGTGAGCGTATCTTTCAAGCACATGAACTTTCCCTAACGCAATACCCGGCGAAACCGGAACGCCTTTATAAATCATAAATCAAACCTCATCCTCAACAGAACCGCTTCAGACCTCACTCTCCAAAGTTACTTTCCACTAATTTATCAAATGCTTCGGCAAGAGCCAAACTGTCTTCTCCTGAAATTTTTACCGTCATCTCATCTCCGGCGGCAATCCCCAGCGTAAGAATGCCGAGAGGCGAGGAAACGTCCACGCTCCGTCCGTCTTTTTCTATTTGGATGCCGCTTTTGAATTTTTCGGCAAGCTTCATTATAGTCATAGCCGTGCGCACATGAATACCGGCGTCAAGCTCTATTTTGTATTTCCTAATGACAGTATCTTGCAAAAATACCTCCCGCGACAACAACAATATAAAAAAGAGCGGTGGCGGAAACTGACCTGACAAACACCGCCAGCGTCACGAAAAAGACGGGATATGATAACTTAACCCAAATAGACGAGGCCTCTGCCATAAAGCCCTTGACCAGAAGAAAGGATACGAGAACAATGGCGATAATCCTCATATAGCCGAAACTCTTATGCCCCCGTCCCGTGAAAAGACCCTCAAAAGCTGATTCTCCCTGCGTAAAACCCCGAAAAATTCCCCGCCATCTTATGCCGATGTGAATAATGTTATAAAAAAGAAACGCTGCGACGGGGCCCGCCCACATAAACGTGACATTTTTAGAAAACAGAAAAAATATAATTGTTCCCAAAAGCGCGGCAAAGGGTCTCACAGTCCCCCATATTTTGGAGTCCCCGAACGCCGCCACAGGTCCGCCGAGAATTTTTTTAACGCCCGAAATATCCCTCAAATCGGCGGCATTCCTCGTTTTTGAATACCTGACCTCGGCGGCGGCGGCGCATCCTAAAATATACGAAGCGCAATAGGGATGCGTATTAAAAAAATCCATGTGTCTCAGATATGCGTTTTTCTTATCTTCGTCATTTTTATAAATAAAATCAAGCACCGGTTTTATCGCAAAAAGGAAACCGGCATTCTGCATGCCCTTGAAATTCCAGAGCGCTTGAAGAAAAAATGACCTGAAGAATACTTTCTCCAGAACTTTTCTGTAATTTTCGGTCACTTCCATCTTACAAATGTTTCAAAGAGCTGGGTAAAGCAAAGAATATACACATACCTCATAAGCAACCTCGTGTCTATTTTCAAAAAATCAAAAATTTCCCAGTATTGCCGGGGCAGAAGCGTCAGTATTAAATGCGCCGTTATGAAAAAAACGGCGCCGGTTAAAAAAGTTCGCCCCACCGCAAAAAATACGGCCTTGTCAACGGCGCCGGGGAAGCCGCGGATAACGGAGGTCTTTATGTCGGCGGCAACGCGCGAATTATAAAACCTCATCCTGATTTCCACGCTTTTAAAAATAATACCAAATGGTATAGAAACAACGAGAGCGAGAATAGCGGCGGCAAAGTCGTCAATACCGTAATTGTACTTCGCCGCACCGGCGACTGAAACCGCTATAACCGCCGTCAGAGCGCCGTCAGGCGGAATCGAGGAGCCGACGGGAATAACCCTTATCCATACGAGTTCCACGCAAACCCCGATAAGAAAACCTAAATACGGATTACCCATGCATAAACCGATGAGGGGAGCGGCTATGATGGGACGGGCGAGCATAAATTGCCCCGCCACAAGAGTGTCGCAGGAAATAATGCCCACGAGGACGGCGAGAAACACTAAATTCATCCCATTACAAATTCCCATTCATGCATCTTGCATCTTTTCATTAGGAACCGCCACCGTTTATTACGTCTATTGCCTGTTCATAGCGCCCCCCCGGAGAAAGTTCTATCTCTTCGTAGAAAGTGAGCGACGTCCCTTGAAACATTTTTTCAAAAGTGTTTTCAAGACGGCACACCGTATCTACCGGGAAAATCCAGATTTTCGTTTTAGTTGAAAATACGAACTTGATTTTCAACCCATAAAATTCATCCTGTAAAAGCACCTCGCCGCCGCCGCTGGCACCCGAAAATAATCCGCTGCAGGAAATTTGTTTCCCGTCTATAATAAATCTTGCGGTTTCAGGATGCGACGGAGACAAATTCAATTCAATACCCGGCTGTAGTTTAATGGCGCGGGAGGAATTATTTTCCACTGTCTGATGGAATTTTAACGCCGATGATGCGCCTGCGGCGGGGACGAATTCAAAACTCTTGACGACCAAAACCTTCAAAAACTCCGAACCCTGCCAGATGTGGCCGCTTCGCTCAAAAATAACTCGGCCCGCTGAGCTGTCCAAATCATAGGAAAATGGCTGGTTCACAAAATCCCCCTGCTCGCCATAAGCGCAGGCGGCAAAATCACTAAGCTGGGTACTTCTGTGGAAAAAATGCGTTATAAACGAAAATCTGTCATACCAGTCGTAGACAATGCCCTTTTTAAGTTCCGACTTTAGGGCAGAAACGGATATATTCAGCGGTTTTGGCAAACCGTTTTCCGCCTCAGGCGGATTTTTAGCGCTTTTATGGTAAAACTCGGGACGGCGGCGGATTACAAAACCGATGTTGTGGCAGCTTTTAAATTCCGAGAATTCCGAAACGCTGGCGCCGAGAGTGGGATGCAGATGCACAGAGAAGTCACCCGTCGTAATCTGGAGTTCTTTTTGCCCATAAAATACGGTATCGTCTATGTCGGTAATAATGTTTCCGTGCGATGCCAGTTTAAAATAAATTTTTTCGCATTCTAAAAGCTCGTGAAAAATAGCGGCTCGAAGATGCCTCTCATAGATTCCGCCGAAAACCCCATGCCAGTAAGCGCAATTACACTGAGCTTTGAAGAGGTGCTTTTGCATACGGGAGAAGTCCGGATGAGCCCTGAAAAAATCTATCGCTCTTGAAAGTTTCAGCATTTTTTTGTGCATGAGGTTCGATTCAGGATATTTGCTCAGCATATTCCTGAAAAAACCTCCGCTGACAAAGGGCATCCACGGTTTTTCTTCTCCCTCGGCGGCGGCTTTTATTTCGTCAAGCACCGGGCTAAAAAGAGCACCGGAGTCAGGAGGAAGCGACCAGCGCCCCATCTCGGAATAGGATGCGGCCGGGAGATATATGTTGCCGTCGGACGGGAATTTATCAAGGTATGAGGAGAATTTCGTCGTCAAAATTTTTCCGGCCTTCTGCTCTTCGCAAAGTTGCTGCAAAAATCTCGCGAGCCACTTTTCACCGTAAACGCTGTCATATGATTTCGGCCAGAGACCGAACTTTTCCACATCGTCCATCATCACCCGTATGCCTCCGCCGGAGGCCTCGCCCATCTTCTTCAGATATTCAAGCACAACCTGGGGCTCTTTGTAAGGCATCCTGTAACGCAGTTTCTCAATGATGGGTATTATCTTCAGTTTGAAACCCTCGTGCTCGGTGATAAAATAACCGTGAAGTTTATCGTCCATCCAGCCCGCCAGATGAAAATGCATATCGTCCACAAGGACATATTCCATCCCCGCCATGGCTATGGGTTTCGCAAGATACGGCTCCCACACCCTCTCCGGCAGCCACAAGCCGCGCGGATGCGTGCCGAATTTATCAGCGAGATGTTCGGAATACTGCACTATTTGTTCTATTATATCTTTCTCGGGAATGAGCGTTAGAATCGGCTCGTAAAAGGGTCCTCCCAAAATTTCCGCCTGATCTTTTTTAACCATACCGGCAATAAGTTCTATAAATTCAGGGCGATTTTTTTCAAGCCATTCCATTAGCGGCCCGCTTATGTGAACATTGATAAATATTTTGGGGAAATCCGATATTTCCCTGAAAAACGGTTCGTACGACTTTTGGAAGCTTTCTTCAAATACTTTTTCACAGTTGCCGACCGGCTGGTGGCCGTGCACTCCGAAACCGAAATACAGGTTATTCATTTATCCTCCATCTGCGAAAGAATTTTTCCGAGCGGAATTTTTTCGTCAACCGGAAGCGTCTGCACATATATATCGACGCCTTTGGAAAGCAGTATCTCCAATTGTCTCTTTTCCTCCCCGCTGATGTATATGGACTTTGTGAGCGCCGTTTTTGAATCCGTATAATTTACAAGACCCAAATTGACGGCGGGCAGTTCCACGGCCGTTTCGTATAATTTCACGAGGTTTTCAATTGACTGCATAAGAACAATTATTTTCTTTGAAAGGTTTTTTAACATTTGCCACCTTTCGGCGGCT
>PEXM01000038.1 GCA_002779055.1 Elusimicrobia bacterium CG08_land_8_20_14_0_20_44_26 | reverse complement strand
TATAGAATTAAAAGAAATTAAAGCGGAATTAGAAGAAGCCGAGAAAAATTATGAGGATTGTTTATTTGAAATATGAGAAGGAATATTAAATTAATACTTTTGTTTGCCATTTTTGTCTCGGGGAATATATTTTTTTCAACTTTCAGTTATTGTGAAACCTCTACAGATGAAGCATCAGAGAAATTGATTCAGGGAATAAGAAAATTTATGCAGGCGATGGAAGAACTTAAAGAAAAGAAATTGCTTGATGAAGATGGCATACCAGTGAATAAAAAGGCATATGAAAAATTTCAGGAGTTACATCTTTCCTACACGGGAATTGAATTGAAATCTTCGTTTGAAGAATACAGAAAGGAAGTAAGAAGAAGGCAAAAAGTACTAAGGGAATTAAAAGAGAAAGGTCTCCTTGAAACCATAGAAGGAGTCAAAATTCTGGAAAAAGAAAAAATTTATAATAAAGAAGCAGCTGATGCAGCCATTGAACGTCTAAAATTTAAAGAAATACATGATTTATTATCTCCCAAAGATTTAACTCTCAAAAAGCTTGAAAAAGCGGAAAAGAAACTCAAAGATTTGATAAAATCAACAAAAAATGAACCTGAAAATGCCAGAGCATATTTTATTGCAGGGCTATTACATAAGGATAAATGTTTGCTTGCTAACAAAGATAGAGTAAGAAATAAGGCAAAAGCAGAAAAATATTTAAAAGAGGCATTAAAACTTGGTTATGATGAAAAAGATATAGCTCATTCTTTGAATACATTAAATGATTATTTTGAATCTCCCTATATATATTTTAAGGATGCAAAAGAATCTAAAAAATATTACTTCAAAGGACTAACTTCTTTAAAAAGTGAAAAATATGATGAAGCTATAAAATTTTTTAAAAAAACAATTGAAATCTATCCGCAGTTTTATCAAAATTATATATTACTAGCAACTGCATATTTAGAACTGGGTAAGTTTGAAGAAGCAGTGTCTTCACTTAAAAAAGCACTGGATTATAGTTTTAATGTCAAAAGTGAGGTGCTTATTAGAAAAGAACTGGCAAATGCTTATGTTTTGTCTGGAAGAAAAAAGGAAGCAGAAAAGGAATATCGCAGGATTTTGAAACTTCAACCTGAAAATGAAGAAGTAGAAAATGTTCTGGAGAAAAAGGAGGAATGGAATAAGTGGAAAGAGGTAGCAGAATATTATAGAAAAGCAAAGGAATCTGAAAATAAAGCGCGAAAAGACAAGGATAGAAGAGAAGAAAAAGATGAATACAATAAATCAGTAGAATATTACAAAAAGATACTTGCGATAAACCCAAAAGATAAAAAAGCGCATTTTGACCTGGGAGTTGTGTATTATATATTAGGAAAAAATACGGAAGCAATAAAAATGTTTGAAAAGCAAATAGAACTTTATCCTGAGGATGATTTTCATGTTTTTAGAGCACACAACTATTCAGCAGAGTGTTACTATCGCCTTGGAAAATACGAAAAAGCAAAAGAACACTGGGAAGTTGCCCTCAAAATGTCAGAGGGGGAACTTTATTACGTGGAAGTGGAAAAGAATATTCAAAAAGCAGAGAAAAAACTGAAAGAGAAAAAGTAAAGTTATTTTTCTGTGATGTATTTGGTTTTGAAAATAGAGCAATGAAAAAGTTTTATCAGTATGGAGGAAAGGGCAAAGTGCCACGGGTATGCCTGTGTGGGTATCTACGTTATGAAAGAATATAAAAGCATAAGAAGCGTCCAGGGACCGCTTATAAAAGTGTGGGATATAGAAGGCGTGGGTTATTCGGAAGTTGCAAACATCCGCCTGCAAAACGGAGACGAGAGAATGGGTAAGGTTCTTGACATTTCGCGGCAGAGCGCTCTCATACAGCTTTTTGAAGGCACGGAGGGAATTAATCTTGAGGATGCAGGCGTTTCCTTCCTCGGGGAAACGCTTCATTTCGGCGTTTCCGAAGAACTTCTTGGCAGGGTTTTTAACGGGGTGGGAAAACCCATAGACGGCGGCGGCCCCGTCGTAGCCCAAAAGAAACTTGACATTGACGGGTCTCCCATAAATCCCTATGCGCGGGATTATCCCAAAGAGTTTATTGAGACGGGCATCTCGGCGATAGATGCGATGACGACTCTTGTGAGGGGCCAGAAACTTCCGATTTTTTCGGCTTCGGGTCTTCCGCACAACGACCTCGCCGCGCAGATTGCCCGTCAGGCGAGGGTGCCTGGCGGGAAAGATTCTTCTTTGAACGGCGGCGGTTTTGCGGTGGTTTTTGCGGCAATGGGCATAACTTTTGAAGAGGCGAATTTTTTTCAGAAAGACCTCGCAAGGACGGGAGCGCTCGAGAGAAGCGTTATGTTCATCAACCTCGCCGACGACCCCGCCATAGAGAGAATCGCAACCCCCAGAGTGGCTCTCACGGCGGCGGAGTATCTCGCTTTTGAAAAAGACATGCACGTTCTTGTTATCCTGACGGATATGACAAATTACTGCGACGCTTTGAGAGAAATTTCAGCCGCGAGAAAGGAAATTCCAGGGCGGCGGGGCTACCCCGGATATATGTATACCGACCTTGCGACCATTTACGAGCGCGCCGGCAGAATTAAAGGCAAACCCGGCTCCATCACGCAGATACCGATTCTGACGATGCCGGAGGACGACAAAACCCATCCGATACCGGATTTGACGGGCTACATTACGGAAGGGCAGATTATTATTTCGCGCGCAATGAATAAAAAAGGCATTTATCCGCCGATTGATGTGCTGCCCTCTCTTTCAAGGCTTAAGGAGAAAGGAATAGGCCAGGGGAAAACCCGTGAAGACCACGGCAATGTCACATCGCAGCTCTTTGCGTGTTATGCGAGAGGAAAAGAAGCCAAAGAACTTGCGCTTATTCTCGGCGAAGCGTCTCTTACCGAAGATGACGTGAAGTTTGCGAATTTTTCCGACGAATTTGAGCAGAAGTTCGTCAATCAATCGCTTTTTGAGTCAAGAAGCATTGAGCAGACGCTTGATCTGGGATGGCAGATTCTAAAAATGATACCGCGCAGGGAATTGAAAAGAGTTAAGGAAGAAGAGATTAAAAAATATATGAACCCCGTTAGAAATTCGGCGGAGGCGGCCGGCAGATTATAATAAAAGGTGCAGATGTGTATCAGGGGATTTCTAACGGGGTGAAGGAATAAAATGAGGTTGAATGTAAACCGCCGAGGAAGGTATTAGGAACCGTCCCCAATATGAGGATGAATGTAAGCGCCACGAGAATGGAAATGCAGAAATTGAAGAAATCCCTCATTCTCGCCCGCCGCGGATGGAAGCTCCTGAAGGATAAACAGGATGAACTGATGAGAATTTTTCTTGAAAAGAAAGACGAGTTTTTTAGTCAGTACCACAAAACGTCATCTTTAATGAAAAAGATCCTGTCGCAGGCAATTGCCGGAAGCGGTTTTCTATCGGATGAGACAACTTCTTTACTCTCTAAAAGTTCAACCGCGCGGGTGGGGCTGGATGTGCGGGCAAAAACTCTTTTCAATCTGAAAGTGCCGGATTTTGGAGTCCATTTGGACGGGAACCCCTTTAATTATAAATCTTCGGAAAGCGTAATTTACTGGGATAGGGCGGTAAAGGGGGTTTGTGATTTGATGGCCGCAATAGTTTCAGCAGGCCTGCTTCTCTTTGAAATTCAGGAGCTTTGCAGGGAAATCGCATCAACACGCAGAAGGGTGAACTCCCTTGAATACATAATGATACCCGATATTACAGAAACCGTTAAATATATTAGTTTCAAGTTAGATGAAATGGAGCGGTCAAACACGGTGCGACTGATGAAGGTGAAGGAAATTGTGAGAAGCCATTGAAAAAATTAAACAAAGTTAAGAAAGTCAAAAAGGTTATATCCTCTACGCCCGCGAAACAACTCGGAGAACTCGTAAAGTTAGTAGAGAATATGCACGAGTATAACGTCCTTTCCCACAACATAAGCAAAACGGCGCAGCTTTATGACCTTATTGTTACCGAAGCCACGGACATTATGGATACGAGAATAGGTTCGTTGATGCTCTTTAATCGCGCCAGGTGCAAACTTGAAATTGTCGCATCCAGGGGTCTGTCAAGAGAAGTCGTGAAAATAACATCCTTAAAGCCCGGCGAGGGCATAGCGGGGAAGGTCTTTGAAAGCGGGAGGTCTATTTTCTGCGAAGATATTGAAAAGGACACGAGGTTTAAGAAAGAAAGCCGGATTAAATATTATTCAAAAAGTTTTGTTTCGGTGCCGCTCAAGGTAAACGGCAGAATTATCGGAGTGCTGAACGTGAACAACAGGAAGTCAAGAAAACCGTTCACCGTTGAGGCGTTGAATATTCTCAACGTTATTGCGGACGAAGCGGCGATGATCATTGAGAACAGGCATCTTTTGCGTTCTCTGGAAAATGCTTATGTGGATACAATTGCGACTCTGGCAAAAGCTCTGGACGAAAGAATGCCTGCCACAAAGGGCCATTCCTCAAGAGTGGCAGATCTTTCATACCGTCTTGCCAGGCGCCTTGGTTTTAGAGAGGATAGGCTCCACTCAATAAGAAATGCGGCTCTAATACATGACATAGGCAAAATAAGCATACCTGATGAGATTCTTTTAAAGCCGGCGGCGCTTTCTGCCTCCGAGAGAAAGATTATTCAAAAGCACCCCGAAAAAGGAAGCGGCGTTATTTCGAAGTCGGATTATTTTAAGGATTTTTTGCCGATAATCGCGTTTCATCACGAATGGTATAACGGTAAAGGATATCCCCTGGGTCTCAAAGGAAGTCAAATACCGTTAAGCGCCAGAATCGTCTCGGTCTGCGATGCGTGGGACGCGATGATTTCAAAAAGACCGTACAGAGAGCCACTCTCTAAACGCGATGCCGTGAAGGAAATTCTGCGTTTTGCCGGAAGCCAGTTTGACCCGCGCGTTGTCAAGGAGTTTTTAAAGATGTCCCGGCGGTGAAGAGGGAAGAGTGAAAGAATTAAAAGTTATAGCAACGCCCATAGGTTGTCTGAGCGATGTCTCAGTCAGGGCAAAGGCGTTTCTTGAGGCATCCGACGCTATAATCTGCGAGAACAGAAAGAGGTGCAGAAAACTTCTTTCAGCTCTCGGCATTAAAGGCAAATTTATTGCGGTTTATTCAGCCGACAGCATTGAAAAAGCCGGTTATATTTTTTCGCTTTTGTCGGAAAAAGATAAATGTGTGTTTATTGTAAGCGCTGGGACGCCCGCTGTTTCCGACCCGGGGCATCTTCTTATAAAGGAAACAGTGAAGAGAGGTGTCGCGGTTTCGCCTGTGCCGGGGCCTACGGCGATTGGCGCTCTTTTGAGCGTCTGCCCGAGAAAAATCAAGGATTTTATTTTTGCGGGTTTCCTGCCGAAGAAAAAGGAATCTCTGAGAAAAGCGCTCGCCGGTTATTTCAGACAGGGCATTCCTGTCGCCGCTTTTTCCACGAAGAGAGATGTCCGGCGGCTTTCTTCCGTGCTCGGGGAATATTTTCCCGTATCGCAAGTGTTTGCGGGCAGGGAAATGACGAAGAAATTTGAAGAATACGTTTTTTTTGAGAATATCGCTGATTTTAAGTCCTGGACCGAAAACATAAAGGGTGAAATAACCCTTATTATTTTTCCGCAGGAAATAAAAAGCGATAAATCAGAATCTTACGTTACAACTTCTATGCAGATTGCGGAGAAGTTTTAGAAATATGATTTTGAAAAAAGAATTAGAACCGTCCCCTTTCTTATGAAAGCAAATCGCTCGGGTTTTTTCAGAAAATTCGTTCTTGTTATGATTTTTTTGAGCGTCGTGCCTCTTGCGCTGATGGGCGTAAGGGCCGTAATGATAAATAAAAAGCTTTCAAAAAATGTTGAAAGCATTTCTTCCGATTCCCTTGAAACAGCCATTCTTGACAAACAGAACCGCCTTTCCGAATGGATGGCGGGTTCGGTAGATGATTATTTTTCCACGGTTCTGCGGAACATTCCGAAACTCTCGGATGCATCCGATGACGCGGGCGCGAGTTTTATAAGGAAAGAGAAAATGCTTATTGACGTATATAACGGCAGCAGGGAATTTTTATCCATAGCGCTTCTTGATGCGGGATTCAACCCTTACATTATTGTTCCGAGGGAGTGGAAATACGAAAAAGAAGAGGCGGCAAAAATTGTCTCGGAAATTGCCCGCGGAAGATTCGCTTTCGGAGACGTATATTTTTACAACGATTTGCCGGTTGTTGATTTTGTATACAAGACCGACAGAGATAAATACATATACGCGGCTGTGGATTTAGGCAGCATTCTGGATAAAATAAAAAGCACGCCTTCTCAGATAGGAGAGGAGGTTTTTGCGGTTTCACCAACGGGAAAAATAATTCTGCACCCTGACACTGCGAAAATGACGACCATGAAAGATATTTCTTTTATTCTTCTCATTAAAGAATTTATTTCCTCAAAATCATCTTTGAGCAAAGGGGATTTTAACGGAATCAACAATATACCGATGATAGGAGCGATAAGCATGTCGCGGATTACCGGATGGGGCGTTGTCGTCTGGCAGACAAAAACCACGGCTTACGCGCAGGTGGCGAGAGTAAAGAACGAAATAAATGCCTTTTCGCGGCAGCTTATAACGTACACTTACATTCAGATACTGGTTATTTGTCTTATTGCGTTTTCCGCGTCTTTTCTGCTTGCCAAAAGCATATCGCGTCCCATAATAGCTCTGACCCGCGCCGCCGCAAGGGTTTCAAGAAGGGATTTTACGGAGCCCGTAAAAGTAAAATCAAAAGATGAAATAGGACAATTAGCCGGCATATTCAACCAGATGATGGATGAACTCAATAAGTTCGACCGGATGCAGGCGGATAAATTAGACGCACTCGTATATTCAATAAAAGACGGTCTAATTATGATTGACCATAACGAAAATATAATTATGGCAAATGCAAGAAGCAGGCAAATACTTTTCCTTGACGATAAGTGCCTAGGGCTTCCGCTCGTTGATACTTTGAAGGAGCCCGCTTTGAAAGAAAGTGTGAGAGAATTGCTCTCATCGCACGAAGAAAATCCGAAAACCGAGCTTGATTTATCCAAGGATGATGTGCCGAAATATTATGAGGCGGATAAATACTCCGTTACGACGCGCGAAGATGTGAATCTCGGAAGCATAATCACTTTGCGCGACATAACGCTTGAGAAAGAGCTCTCTAAAATGAAGGAAGATTTTCTTCATTCGATAACGCATGATTTAAGAAGCCCGATGACATCCATTAGAGGATTTTTAGAGATTCTGCTGGACGAGAGCATGGGTTCTCTCAACGACGATCAGAAGAATTTTTTAAAAATAGTAGACGAATCGTCCGGAAAACTTCTGACGATGATAAACAACCTTCTTGACGTCTCAAAGCTTGAAGCGGGGAAAATGGTTCTGAATTTCGGCAAAGTGGATTTCAACAAACTCGCCAAAACCGTGACCGATTTTTTTTATCCCCAGGCGAAGAGCCAAAAAGTGGACCTTCAATTTTGCCCGTCCGGCGTTATAAATGCCGTGTCCGCGGATGAGAACCTGATGGAAAGAGTGATAACCAATCTTGTCTCAAACGCAATGAAGTTTACGCCCGCCGGCGGAAGCGTGACCGTTCTGGTCGAGGATAACGCGCCTGATGAAAATAAATTGCGGGTATCCGTGAAAGACACGGGAAAGGGCATCCCCGCCGATGAAGTGGAGCGCGTTTTCGAGAAATTTCACCAGGTCGCCGATACGGCGTTAAAAAAAACGGGGACGGGGCTGGGTCTTACGGTGTCGAAGTATATTGTGGAGTGCCACCTCGGAAAAATAAAGGCCGAGTCCGTTTTTGGGAAGGGCTCCACTTTCAGTTTCTGGATACCGAAAACGCTTGTCAAGGAAAACGGCGTTGTGAGGGCGAAAGATAACGCCGGGCGGCCGGGTGCATAGACCGTCTGCTTCACTTTGCGGGGTTTGTATTTTATTTTTAACGAGCGCCCTTCCGGCGGAAGAGTCCGATGAGGAAAAAGGTCTGCAGATGATAAGAGTGATACCCGGAGACACCCTGCACGGCGTAGCGGGTCTTTATCTCAAAGACCCCACGCGCTGGAGGGAACTTCTGAAATACAATGTTATTAATTCGGGCGACCCCGACCTGCTCAATATAGGAGATAAGCTTCTCGTTCCCGTTAGGGAAATTAAAGAATCAATGCGCGCCGCTCACCTCATAGAAAAAATCCGTCAGGTTGATTTCAGGACCCGCGGCGGAACTCTTTTTCAGAAGGCCTCGCTCAATCAGAAAATATTTTACGAAGACGCGATAAGGACTTTCAGCGACTCCTACGCCAAAGTGCTTTTCCCGACGAAAGAGGTGACGAAAATTTCACCAAACACTCTCGCGATTATTAAACCGCGTGAAATTGACCAGGAAGTGGAACTCATAAAGGGCGAGATTCATTTCAGAAAAGCCAAAGTGCAGACCCCGTCCTCGGTCATCACCCCGTCCGAAGACGGCTTATACAGGGCGAATGTTTTAGACGATAAAACAACGGAAGTGGAGGTCTACGAGGGAAATGTGGGAGTGAGCGATCTCAAAGGCATGAAAACAATAGAACTGAAGAAAGGTTTCGGCTCCAAAATTGCCTTCGGGAAAATGCCACTTCCGCCGGAAAAGATAAAGATGCCTGATATGGGAGAACTTGAAACTTTTAAAAATGACCTTACTCTTCCGGCGACATTCCATCTGCAATCGCTGAAAGTTCAGGAGATAGGTGTATTTAAACCGGATGAGATGGATTTTGAGAAGGAAGTGAGCAAGCGCGCTCCGAGCAGAAAAAAGATAAAGCAAGTTGAAATTGCTCTGGATGAATATTTCTCCCAGGTGGTTTTGAAAGCCCCGCCGGAAGAAATTCAAAAAAAAATAGCCAAATTGGTTGACGGGAAATATTATTACAGGATTGAAAATGAAGGTCACAGGGGCGGAGAATATTCCGATGTAAAAAGTTTTGTGCTGGACAGGAAAAACCGCGAGATGAACATCATAATTTTATATCCTCCCGCCAATCTTAGAGTAAAGGACGAGTTTGTCGAAGTGAGGGGCTCCTCCAGCAGGGATATAGCGAAGCTTTGTATAGAAACGGTGGATGTTGAACTCGGTAAGGACGGTTCTTTCAGCCAGATAATATATTTGCCGATGGGTCCGCATGATGTAGAGATACTTTTCTATGATAAAATAGGGAATGCCAAAAGGGAGACGAGAAGAGTTGTAAGGGTTGAGAAAGAAAAAGGATTCTGGGGAAAATTATTTGGTGATTAAATCCATTCTTGGAACATGAAAATTCTTTTAGCGGACAATGATATTGACCGGCGTTTCAAAATTAAGCTGATACTGCGTAAATACGAATGTGTATTTTATGAGGCGCGGAATGCCGATTTCGCCTTTATGATTATGAAAAAAGAACATCCGGATATGTGTCTGATAGATTACATTCTTACAGGCAAAGAAGGTTTGAGCAATTATGATATTGTCAGCAGAATATCGGTTGAATGGTCGCTTCCGGCCATTGTCCTTTTGCGCGAGGGAATGACCGTAGCCAGGAAATTTCCCGGAATTGAATACATTACATTTCCGGAAACGGATGATGATAAGAGGAATTTTATTGAAACAATCGAAAAACTTTATGGCTCTGCGATGGTTGAAAAGAAAGGAAATACTGAAATACCGATGAGAAAAAAATTAGAAAAGATCCTAATCGCCGACGACGAGGAAGCCATAATTCTCCTGTTAAAAGTCCTTTTGAGAGGTTATGAAATAGAAGCCGCATCCAGCGGAGTGGAACTTATAGATAAAGCGCTTGAGTTTAAACCGGACCTTATTATTACGGATGTCATAATGCCCGGGATGTCCGGATGGAAAGCTGTGCGGGAGATCCGTAAGTGCGAGGAACTGCAAAGCATTCCTGTTATATTCGCTTCGGGCTATGTGAAAGACAAGGAAATCTACGAAATGCACAGGCCTCAGGGGCCGTCCTATTTTATTTTGAAACCGTTTATGAAAAAAGAACTTTTTGAAGTGATTAAAAAATACTTTATTTTTGAGAGTTAAATTTGTATAATTTCCTCATTTGATATTTAACGGGCCTGTAGCTCAGTTGGTTAGAGCACCGGTCTCATAAACCGGTGGTCGTAGGTTCGAACCCTACCGGGCCCAAAAAGAATGGAAGATGGAAGATGCTGCCTGCGGCAGACTGTGGGCGAGGGCGGTTAGCTCAGTTGGTTAGAGCGTTCGGTTCACATCCGAGAGGTCATAGGTTCGAATCCTATACTGCCCATTTGAGAAGCGGGGCAGTAAGCGAGCCAACTGCTTGGCTCGCGTTCGGATTCGAAAGCCGGAACGATGCGCGAGTTTTCGCCGAAGGCGGAAGGCGAGCGCAGTGAGGCGGGGTCGCGGAAATCCGCCGTCAGGCGGATTATTTGTGACCGAATCCTATACTGCCCATAAAAATTAAACGACTGGCGCACGGGTTATCCGCGGCGGACAACGAAGAGAGCGAAAATTAGAGGCGGCGTAGAGTGGGAGTGATTGAAAAATTAGTAGAACTTCAGCAAATTGATTCGGATATCGATTCAATGAATGCCGAAATAGACGAGACCCCTTTTAAAATAGAAGAAATAGACACTGGAATAAAAGCGTCCGAAGAAAATGTTAAACAAAAAGATGCCGAATTCAAGGAGGTTCTTCTTTCACAGAAGAATCTTGAAAATGACCTTGCAAAACTTGAAGAAGAAATAAAGAAATCAAAAACGGAATTATATTCCGTTAAGACCAATGAGTTGTATAAAACGCTTCTTTCGGGCATAGACGAGAAAAAAGAAAAAGTTTCCGATGTGGAAAGCGAACTTCTGCTTCTTATGGATAAAGTTGAAGAGTGCAGGAAGAATTATCATGAAGAAAAGGCTCGCGGATCTTTGAAGATTGAAGAATTACATGCCGCGCAGAAGGAAATTTCCGAGAGAAAGGTTGCGCTCCTCAGATGTGCGGAAGAAAGAACTAAAGAGCGCGCCGCTAAGGTGCTGGATATGAGAACTGATGAAAAAAGCGCCCTGGCGCTCGGGAAATACGAGAGAATAAGGAAATCAAAAAATGGTCTGGCGGTGGTTAAGGTCGGAGAGAACAATTCTTGCGGGGGCTGCAATGTGTCGCTTACGATGCAGCAGATTAATGAAGTGATGTCATCAGAACTTATTCTCTGCAATAACTGCGGCAGGTTATTATACAAAAGTCGTGACTAAATTCTCCACCACTCGTGAGACGGCGGAGAAAATTTTTAAGTTTCTTTCAAAAAATCAGGATTTTAACGCCCTATACAGAGAATTCGGGGAAATAAAAAAAGAAGAAGTCAAGAAAATTTTTGAGGAGCTCGCGGAAAGATTCTGCGCGCAAGAAGAAATAAATTGTTTTACAGACGGCGCTGCGCAGCCGAATCCGGGTCCTGCCGGCGCCGGAGTCGTAATATATAAAAATTCCGAAAAAATAAGGGAGATTTCCAAATACCTCGGCGAGAAAACAAATAATCAGGCGGAATATGAGGCGCTTTTAATTGCTCTTACGGAAGTCATGAAAATTGGGAGGAAGAATTCGCGTATAACCTTTTTTTCGGATTCACTCTTGCTTGTAAATCAGGTTGCGGGCATCTGGAGGGTAAAAGAGAGCGCCCTACTCGCTCTAAAAGAGAGAATTGCGCAAAAAATAAAAAAACTTCGCATTCTGAAAAATACGGTATTTTCAATAAAATACATAGAGCGTTCAAAAAACGCGCAAGCCGATGCTCTTTCTTCTATTGCAATAAAACTTAAAAAATAATATAATAAATCTTTTGTGCCAATCCGCAATATATGCCGCGGTTAGTCAAAATGAGATGAGAATTCGACAAGGAGGCAATTAGTGATAAGAATTGGAAGAAATTTTACAAATCTGTTTGTCGTGGATATTCTTGAACCGGAAATACGGGATAAAATAATAAATGGTGAGATAGATCTTTTTTCGATGAATGCGCTCGGAATTGTGAAATTCAAGAAAGATGTTCTCGCGCAAATAGACAGAGCAAAAGAACTTCATTTGCAGCACATTGAACTTGACGCCGATGTGCCGAACCCTTACGCGGCGGCGAGCGCGGGAGAAAGAGCGAAAATAAAGGATTATGCGGGGAAGAATGATATAACCCTCTCCGTGCACCTGTCATATTCGGGCATAGGAGGAGGCGTTGCCTGCGTTCAGAATGAAGACAGAAAAAAAGCGGTGGAACTGCAGAAACTGTATATATGCTTTGCGAAAGATGTCGGAGCGAAGTATGTCAATATGCATCCCGGGTCGGCGCCTTTTTATATGGATGGTCCCGCGTGGATGGAAAAAATAGAAGCAGCTCTTGTAGAAAGCGTTGCGGAACTCGCCGATTATGCGGGCGACTGCAAATTTCATGTGGAGAATAATGTTTCCTTTGACACGATTTACGTTGAGCCGGAGGACTTGATAAGAATTGTCGGAAAATGCAGGAAGAGAGGGGCTGAAGTTTATTTTAATATGGACATCGGACACTGGTTCACGCGCGCGGATGCGCCCGGCGGAAAAGCAAAGCCCATTCCGGAAAATCCCCAGAATGTTATGAGAATGATTCCGAAGGAAATGGTGAAAGAACTTCACCTGAACGACTATGTGCCGAAAAAATTTATGTTTCACCCGCCGCTGCATCTCTCCGAGGGGCCTCTGCAGGAGAGAAACCTTATTGAATACGGCAAAATAGTAAAAGAGCTTGAACCGGAAGTTATAATTCTTGAGACCGCGGCGAAGACAAAAGAGCAGATACGCGATAGAAATACGATTGTATCGGATGAAATGAAATATGTGAGAAAGTGTCTTGATTTATGAAAGATTACGTATTCCTGCTCGGGCGGCCCGGCTGTGGGAAGTCGTTCGTGTATGAAAACATATTGAAAAGATTGAGAGTTGCCGAAAAAATAAATAAAGTCAGGCGTCTTGACGATTTCCCCGTGCTCAAAGAACTTCTTGATAAAGATACGGAATTCAAAAGGCATCTCAGGAAAGAGGGCGGATTCGAAGTGACCGACTTTACGATTGTGGATGAGGCGCTGCGCACGATTA
>PEXM01000046.1 GCA_002779055.1 Elusimicrobia bacterium CG08_land_8_20_14_0_20_44_26 | reverse complement strand
GAACGATGAAAACCCTCGGCAGGCAGTTTTTATTTTCATACATTTTCATTTCTCCGCCGATCACTTCTCTGTATTCCGGCGATTTGATTTCGCCGGGACTTAAAACATATTTAACATTTGCAAGCGATAGCAATTTATTCGCGCCCCCCGCAGAGCCCTGAGAATCTATCAAGAAAAGAAATTTACGGTATCTCTCAATAAAAAGATCCTGTCCGCGGGCGTTAAAAATACGGTAATTCATATTCACGTCGCCGAACATATTATCCTTCACGTCCACCCAGCCACGAAAAAAGTTACTGCCGTGCCCCGTCATCTCCGCAATGGTTTTCGGCGTGGGAAATATTCTGAAAGAGCCCTTTTGTTTCATTAAATACATCGTTTTCGGCCCATAGTATCTGTAAATACTGCTCTCGGTCGTTTGATTAAATACGCTTCCCACAAAAAACAAATCAAACATCGTAAAGAGCACCAGGAAAATCCCCCACCCGGGGGATAATCTCAAACCTTCAAAACCAAATCCCGCGAGAGCGGCTATTGAAAAAACGGAAATATACAGGGCTGTCGCGGGATACCGGAAGGCATTAGCCGGTGTAAAAATCCGGCAGAATATACCAAAAAGAGGATTGTATTTACCGAGGGCGTAAAGAACGGACAGAACAAAAAGCGTCATAAAGAAATAAACGTTCCAACGCCTTGCGCGAGAACTTTCCGCGGGCGCCTCATCCGCCGAAACCGCTGCGTTGCGGGCATTCGCCGGAATGAATTTTCTAAAAACCCCGAATATAGCGCAAAGCGCAAAAACAAACGGTAAAAGACCCGCATAGCAGGCAAACGGCCAGTTATTCGCACTGTATTTGAAATTAAGAAAAGGCACAAACAAAGAAAGCACCTCCCGAGGCGGCAGAGAGGCAATAGATACAATTGAATAATCAAGGCCCGCTCCGCGCGCTGAGTTATAAATAAACTCAAGCGAAGGAATAAGCTGTATAGCGGATGCGAGAGCGGCGATAATGCCCGAAGCAAAAAAAATATAGAGCGACCGCAGATTTTTCCCGCGCACCGACGAAAAAACTGAAAAAAAGAAAAGTGTAATTAAACTATACACAAATACCTGAGGATGGCCTGCAAGAAATTGTATTGATAAAACACTCCCGAGGAGGTTTGTATTTTTAAGACAAAGGCGCGTCCTTGAAAAACGCCTGATGAGCAACACCGTCAAAGGAAGCCAAACGGAAGTGCCCAGAACGCTTAAAAACTCAATGCGCGAGAGAAGGTATCCGTTAAAAGCGAATACGATTCCCGCGAGGAACGAGGAAATTTTTCCCGTCCCGAAATCTTTCATCAGCGCATACATAAAAAAGAAAGCGGCGGCAAAATGAAATAGAATATAAAGTTTATACGCAGTTACAAACGGCAGAAAATAAAAAACGATTCCGGGGGGATAAAATAAAGCGCTCTGCATATTTGCCAGAAACGGCATTCCGCAATAAGTGTAAGGATTCCAGAGCGGAATCTTACCGTTTGAAATATTCCCGGCGGCAAACGCCTTCCACGGGCTAAACTGCATAATGGCATCGCGTATAAAATAGGTTTGCCCCGTAAAAATTATCTTGTGAAAGAAAAAAACCAGAAATACCAGAAAAAATAAAATATACGGCGCGTCGGCCCGGGTTAAATCGCGCCTTGTATCAGACATTCCGCCGTTCATTCTCCAGTGCCTTTATTACATCGCGCGTATCTTTTCTGAGACGGCGGAGGTCTCCGGTATTTAGTATTATGAAATGAGGCCTTCGGGGATATTTAAGATTCCGACGCTGATAACTTAAAATAAGTTCCGCCCGGGGCGCTGCGATGCCTCTTTTTGCGATATTTTTCTCTATTTTTGAAAAATCGCTTTTAACAAGAACTATTTTGTCAACGAAGCCCGCCATCTTCATCCTGAAAAGAAGCGGGTTTTCAACCGCCGCCTTCCCGAGTCCTTTCATTTTTTTTAGTAAATTTCTTTTTATGGCGGGATGCAAAATGCTCTCTAAAACTCTCATCTTCTTTTCATCCGCAAAAACCGTTTTCCCCAATTTTTTTCTGGATATGCGCCCGTCTTTGAAAGTGACGCTTTTACCGAACTTTGAAATTATTTTTTCGCGCACAACAGCGTCTTTTCTCATCAAGTAATGAGCCGTTTTATCAGCGGAAAATGTTTTGTAGCCCGCTTCGGCGAAAAATTCAAGAACCGCGCTTTTCCCCGACGAAAAAGCGCCTATTAAAGCAATTTTCAATATTTCGTGGCTATACCATAAGCAAAATCCTGAAAAGGTTTTTCCAGCGCCAGATACGCCACATAAAAAGTGAAAATAAGAACGTATATCACAAAGAGCGACTTCAACATAAAAGAGAGCGTCAGCGGCTCCTCCGGATTTAAAAGATTCTCTCCGCAAAACTTGCAGAAACTGGCGTTCTTTTTGTTTTCCTTACCGCATTTTTCACATTTCATAATAAATTCTATAAATTAAACATCTTTTGCGCAAGAGACGAGAGGGACGTTCCCTAATCTGCATTATTCATAGTATTATTCCCATTCGTAGGGCAAACCTTTCAGGTTTGCTTTTATTCTCGTATTTGCAAGGCATACACTAAAAATACCCTCATTATGAATAATGCAGGGTAATGGGTTTTTGGAATGGACTCACGATTCAATCTTCCAGCATTCTTCACCGAGCATTTCTTCAAGCGCCTCAAGCATAACCGAATCTATCGTAACGCTGATTTCGGCTCCCCACTTCCACTGTCCTTTCTTTCTTGTTGTCAGTAAAAATGCCACCGCGGTGTTTCCGGGATATTTTTTAAGCAGAACCACGATTTTCTTGACCAAACTCTCGTCAAGCCCCGCCGTTTTCATATATATTTTCAGCAGTTTCGGTATTTTTCTGAAAGCAGCTTTAGCCGAATAAAACTTTTCGCCGCGCAGACGCATTCCCGATACACTCTCCGTAAGAGTGCCCTTCACCGCTATTATTTCGTCTTCTTTTATCTCAGGAAGGTCGGCGGACAGAGCGTTTTTATCGCCGATAATTTCGCACACACCGGTTAAATCCTCAAGTTTTACGACAAAAAAATCATTCCCTTTTTTGGACTTTTTGTTTTTGACTTCCTTTACGATGCCCGTAAGAATATGAGAAAAACTCGTCGGACTTGCTTTCAGTCCGGCGATGGTTGAAGTTCTGAAATACCTGAAATATTTTTCGTATTTGGCGAGCGGATGTCCCGTAAAATAAAAACCCAGCGCCTCTTTTTCATATTTCAGTTTCTGCGTCTCCGTAATTTTCTTCAAATCATCCTGCGCGATTTCGGAAAGGGCTTCGGCGGCGAAAAGATTTCCCTGTCCGGAAACTCTGTCTTTTTTTTCCGTCTCGGCGGAAGCCATCAAACCGTCAAGTTTTTTCAAGATATCGGCGCTCGCCTTGTTCACGCCGTAAAAACAGCCGGCTTTGACAAAAAACTCCGCCGCTCTCTTATTGAAAGAGCCGGCGCCCGCCATCCGTATGAGAAAATCATTGATGCTCTTGAATTTTCCGTTTTTCTGCCGTTCCTCCACAATATTCTCGCAGGTTTTCTGGCCGGTATTTTTTACCGCGAGCAAACCGAATATTATTTCTTTGTCTCCTCTGGTTTTGAAAAAAACGCCGCTTTCATTTATATCAGGGGCAGACACTTTGAGTTTAAGGACTTCCGCCTCTTTCAGATACAAAGAGAGCTTCTCCTCCTCGCCGATAACGGAATTAAGGAGGGATGTCATAAATTCAAGAGGGTAATTCGCCTTGAGATATGCCGTCTGATAAGATATTAAGGCATAAGCCGTTGAATGGCTTTTATTGAAACCGTATTCCGCAAAATGAGCAAGTGTGTTGAATATTTCCACCGCCTTCGCTTCGGGGACGCCGTTTTTCTTGCAGCCTTGGACAAAAGCCCCTTTCTGCTCTTCAAGCACCGACATTATTTTCTTTCCCATCGCTTTCCTCAGCACATCCGCCTGCGCCAGCGAAAAACTCGCGAGTTCCCTCGCTATGAGCATGACCTGTTCCTGATAGAGAATGACCCCGTATGTCTCCTTCAGTATGCCTTCAAGAGCCGGGTGCGGATAATTGAGCGGTTTCTTGCCGTTTTTCCTCTCCACAAACTCGTCAACCATTCCCGCTTTCATCGGTCCAGGTCTATAAAGAGCCAGCACCGCGCTGATATCGGCAAAAACCGTCGGCTTCATTTTTCTTAAGATATCGCGCATTCCCTCGCTCTCAATCTGAAAGACGCCCGTCACATGAGCTTTTGAAAGCATCGTAAACGTTTTTTTATCGGAAAGCGGTATTTCTCTCATATCCAGCCGAATCTTCCTGTTCTCGTATATGAGCCCGACGGCGTCTTTAATGACGCTGAGGGTTTTGAGACCCAGAAAATCAACTTTGAGCAAACCCAGCCTTGTGAGATAATCGCCGTCATACTGCGTTATGAGCCCGTTTTTCGAAAGCGCCAAAGGCACATATTCCCTGATTTCCCCCGGAGTTATCACAACGCCCGCGGCATGCACTCCGAAGTGCCTTTTACGCCCTTCCATTCTTTCGGCGAATTTCAAAAGTTCGCCTATTTTTTCGTCGGATGATGCCATTTTTTTTATGTCGTCAACGGTTTTCCCCGCGGTCTTTACCGATTCGCCGAACGGTATGAGTTTCGCGATTTTATCGCATTTTTCAAGCGGGATATCCATAACTCTGCCGACATCCCTTATCGCTCCCTTCGCGAGCATCTTGTTATAAGTTATTATCTGCCCCACGGAACCCTCGCCGTATTTCTGCTTCACATATTCTATGACGTCTTTTCTGCGCGACTCCTCAAAATCAATGTCAAGGTCGGGCATTGTCATTCTGCCGGGATTGAGAAATCTCTCAAACAGAAGCCCGTATTTCAGCGGATCCACGTCGGTTATATTGAGGAGGTACGAAACAATGCTGCCGGCGCCGGAACCGCGTCCGGGGCCCACCGCAATGCCGTTTTCCCGCGCGTAATTTATAAAGTCCCAGACGATGAGGAAATACGACGGGAAACCCATTTTTTTTATTACGCCCAGTTCCATATCGATTCTTTCCGGAACCGCAGGCGCCGGCTTTGCGCCGTATCTTTCTTTTATACCGGCCTCGCAAAGATTTTTCAGATAATCAAAAGCGTTTTTACCGTCGGGCGGGTGATATTCGGGAAGATGGAGCACCTCAAACTCCATTTCCACATTGCATTTTTCGGCAATTTCAAGAGAGTTGTCTAAAACCTGCGGGCCAAAGGCGGCGAATAACTCATTCATTTCGGAAGCGGACTTCAAATAGAATTCCTCCGTTTCAAAACGCGGTCTTTTTTTGTCGCTCAAAATATGCCGCGTGCCTATCGCAAAAGCGATATCCTGCACGGCGGCATCTTTTTTGTAAGAATAATGAACGTCGTTCGTCGCGACCGTTTTCAAATCAAGTCTTCTGGCTATCTCCACAAGGTCTGGAAGCACTTTCTTCTGGTCAGGCAAACCGTTGTCCATAAGTTCTATGTAAAAGTCGTCCGCAAAAATATCCTTCATCTTCTTCGCCGATTTGAGAGCCCCGTCGAAATTTCCTTCTTTTAAGTGAAACGGCACTTCTCCCTGCAGACAGCCGCTCAAAACGATAAGCCCTTCCGAATGCTCCTTTAGTGTTCTTAAATCAATTCTCGGGCGGTAGTAAAAACCGTCCTTGTATGAAAAGGTGCTCAACTTTATGAGATTGCGATAGCCCGTATCGTTTTTTGCGATTGTCGTCAGATGCCAATTTTTACGCGAACCTGGAACGCCCTTCTGAGTCGCATCGGGGTTTGTAGAAACATAAAACTCGCATCCGATAATCGGTTTTATCTTCGCTTTCCTGCACGATACGTAAAATTCCGGAACGCCGAACATATTCCCATGGTCGGTAATGGCAAGAGCCCTGAAATTATTTTCACGGGCGGCTTTTATGAGGTCGCCTTCTCCGCCCTCGGGCGAGACGATTTCCGATATCCCGTCAAGCAGGCTGTATTCGGTGTGAACGTGCAGGTGAACGAATTCTCTCATAAATGGGGTTGGAGCGGACTCATAATTTCCAGTAATCTCTCGGCAAAATTATTTTTATTCCTTTGTATTTCTTCAAAACCGACAAATCTTTATCAGCGGATATCAGTATTTCAATCTTATTCGCTGCGGCATCGGCCAGCACTTGATCATCGCCTGGATCGCGACAAATTTTATCAACCGTACGGGAAGTTTTTCCTTTAATAAAATATTTTTTCAGCAACCGGACCGCATTTTCTGCAATTTTCTCCGAAAGAAAAAATTTGCCGGCGAGGATTTCCTTTATTTCCCCGAGTAAATAATCTGTGTAAAAAACCTCGTGTTTATAAACAGAGTCCTTTATAACATCAAATGAAAGACCCCGTGTGACAATGGCGGATACCATCACATTGGCGTCAAAAAGTATTCTCACGAAATATTGCTGAATATCTGCTCTTCGGTTACGGTGATACCTTTTTGCGCCAATTCATTGATTGCGTCGTCACGGAGCTTGGTAAATTCTCTAACAAAAAAATGCTGCTGAAGAGATTCCCTGACTATCTCACTGCGGGAAGCATTTTCTTCTCTGGATTCCCTGACGAGTTTTTTTAGTAACTTATTCGGTAAACTAATCGTTATGACATTTCTCATAATCCCTCCCCCTGTATTAAATTTTAATACAACAAGTAAAATTTGTCAAGAACCGATTTTATCGCCGAGTATGAATATCTCGTTAGAAAATTAGATAATGGAATATGACGCCATTGAATCAAGAACTTCCATCGCCTCTTTCCTGTATGCATCCTTGATGTATTCCACTCCTGTTATTTCACTGCATTCTTTGGTCAGCGACATCAGTTCTTTTCTCGTTATAGCGTGCACCCTGAAACATCTTGCGCCAGCCATTAACTGCTTGAGTCCGACTTTTAGTTTATCGCAGAAACTGTAAATCCCGATTGCGCCGAACGGAATATTTTTTATTTCTTCGTTTCCGACAAGCATCTTGACCTGCTCGTAGCAGGTGAAAATCTCCTCCGGAGTAGAACCGAACTTTGAAACCGTCGGCGGCAGTTTTTTGTCCTTATACCATTTCTCAAAATTCTTGCCCACCATGCCTGGAATCATCAGAGCCCTGCCCATGCAGACGGCTTTCGTGTGGGGGCTTCCCAGCGCAATCGCTTTAAAAATATGATCTTCCGTTGAAAGACCTCCCGCAAAAGCGAAATCGCAGATGTGAGATTCTCCTTTACCGAGCAGATAATTTGCGAATTCCGCGGCAAAGGAATGAAGATATATACTCGGTATTCCCCACTCCTGCATCATTCTCCACGGGCTCATTCCAGTCCCGCCCAGCGCTCCGTCTATCGTCAGCAAATCCAGTTTCGCCTGCGTGCCCCATTTGATAGCCATTGCGAGTTCTCTGAGAGAATACGCTCCGGTCTTCAGAGTTATTCTCTGAAAACCGAGGTCTCTCAAACGCTGCACTTCCGAAAGGAAAGTTTCCTGATCTATAAAACCCAATCTTGAATGTCTCTCAAATTCCTTAATCGCGCCGGACTTAAAAGCTTTTTTGTTCACTTCAAGCGACGGGTCGGGCGTTACGATATAACCTCTCCTCTGCAATTCAAGGGCTCTTTCAAGAGTCTCGACCTTTATTTCCCCGCCGATGCACTTGGCGCCCTGTCCCCACTTCAGTTCTATCGTATCCAGATTATGCTTTTTAATGACGTATTCAGCGACGCCCAGCCGCATATCTTCAACGTTCATCTGAACCAAAATTTCGCCGAAACCCCTGCGATATCTTTTATAAACTTCAATTCTCCTGTCCATTTCGGGAGACCTGGCGATTTTATTATCGTCGGACAATTCAAGACCCGGGTCAATACCGCAGACGTTCTCGCCGCAGACAATCGTTATCCCCGCAAGCGCCGCTCCTATCGCGAAAGAGTCCCAGTTTCTTCGCGCGATTTCCGTTGACCCGAGCGCCCCCGTAAATACCGGCAGTTTCATTCTGACTTTTTTATTCCAGCCATAAGCCGTTTCGGTATTGACTATCGGGAAAATCGCCGTATCGGGATTGCCCTGCACAATTCCCAGTCCGCGCGTTCCGAGAGCATACCCCTGAATATTCAGATGAGAATAATCAATGGGATAATCCTTGTCGCCTCCGGCCGTTATTTCACCATAAGGCGATGGATAAATGACTTCCCTGCCCCTGAAAGTGGCTTTGAAAATCTCGCAATTCCCGGTACAGCCGTCCAGACATCTGGAACAAAGCCCCGACTGGGGCACAACATTTTTTGAACGGTTTGATGTCTGAGTGACATCATCCGCATTTGGTCTCTGTAAATTCATTTTCCCCTCCTGCTTGTCGGTTTAATAAACCGACAAAATTAAATAACTATGTATACGAAAACAACACCCGTATGTCAAATCAAGACGATATGCCGACCTGCAAAACCAGTAATAATAAGGCAATAAATACCGAAATTACGACCACAGGGAGACCGTATTTTAACTAGGTCATAAAATGTATTGTCTTGCCTTCCGATTTTTCATAGACCGATAAGGCGACCATATTTGCGGAGGAACCAATCATTGTTAAATTGCCGCCGAAACATCCGCCGAAGAGCAGCGCCCACCACAGAATCTCCGCGTGAGGAACTCCGATAATTTTTAAGTGTTTCACAACCGGAACAAGCGCGGCGATAATCGGTAAATTATCTACAAAACCCGAGGCGATTGCCGTAAACAGGGTAATGACGACGAGAGACGTTATTGTCGGTCCGAATTGCGGACTCAGAACGGTGAGAGGATATCTTTGCGAGAAACTCTCTATTTGATATGCGAGTTTTGATGTAACACCTGTGTATTCAAGACAGGCCGCTTTTGCGAAGAGAAACATAAAGAATAATATCGTCCACCAGTCAACGCCCTCGGTAATTAGAATTTTGCCGTGCTCTCGCTCTATAAATACGATTAAACCGACAAATACCAGAGGTATGGCAACAAGCGTTGTATTGGGCAGAAGATTTAAAAGATTATCAAACCGTTTGGAAAAAGCGATGCAGAGAATCAATAAGAGAAAAATAATTCCGCCCCATTTCATTTTATTTTTTTCGGTTATGCCTTCCAGCGGATTGACACGCATACCGCATGCTTTTACTTTCTCAGGAATTTGTTTTCTGAACAACACAAGCAGCAGTAACGTAATTAAAATTACGGTAAATAATGAAATGGGAGTCGCCCATTTTAAAAAATCTTCAAATGTTAAATTTCCCGCGAATGCGATATATATACCGATGGGATTGCCCATCAGGGTAAGCGCCGAGCCGATATTTGTGGCAAAGATTAGACCTATAATAAAAGGAAACGAATTTAAGTTCATCTCGTCACATAAAAAAATGGATATTGCCGAAACAACTAAAATTGCGGTAACTTCATCACAAAAACCACCCAATATCAGCGATAGCAGCATCAATATAAAAAATATCTTTCTCGGATACGGACCGACTTTTTCTAAAATATTTGAAACGATAGATTTAAAAAATCCGAGATATTTAAGCCATGCGATTACAACCATCATTGAAATGATAAAAAGTATTGTCGGAATGCTCATAAATTTTACGGTTGTGTTCACATCCATTGTTCCCGAAAGAAGTAAAATCCCCAGCCCGAATGAAGCAATTGCCACGCGTTGCCTCCAGAAAAGCAATGTCCCGATAATAGTCGAAAAAAATACACCCGATGCCATAATCTGCTTATTGACCCACAAGGACTCGTTAAATTTTAAATCTCCGCTTTTGGCTGTGATTTCATTCCACGGAATTTTCATTTTCGGCAGAACAGTTCCGAATATAATAAAAAGGGTAAGAACCATTCCCATAAAATAAAAAAACCTGGAATTTTTAGAGAAAAAATTTCGCCCGCGTCTTACAGTAACTATTGAGATAACGGATACCCCGTTTTCCGCTTTCAACAAATCTTCAATCACATTTTCCCGCTGTAGGACACTGGCAATCCTGGCAAGATTCCGTATGTATTCTTTCTTCTTTGCCGGCGGGGATAAAAATAATATTACGATCCTTACGGGTTCGCCGCCGAGCGCATCGAAAGGTATTCCCTTTTTT
>PEXM01000031.1 GCA_002779055.1 Elusimicrobia bacterium CG08_land_8_20_14_0_20_44_26 | reverse complement strand
AAGCAAGAACCGCCGCAAAAAAAATAGCAAAATGTTTTATTTTCACTGATTTTTGTTGATATAGACAATCTGCGTCGGATAGGCGAAATCAATCTTTCTTTTTTCAAATTCTTCTTTTATTGAGAAATTTATGTTCTGTTGTATGTCCATATATTTATTATAATCGCCTCCGATTATGTAATAAACAATCTCAAAATCCAGACTAAAAGCCCCGTAAGAGGCGAAATGAGCGCGGTCAAAAGCGGTGCCTTCTATACCCTTTATAATTTCTTCAATTACAGCCGGAATTTCTTTGAGTTTCTGGACAGGGGTCTCATAAGTCACGCCGATTTTAAAAACGACTCTGCGCCGTTCCATCATTTTATAATTCCTGAGACGCGAAGATGTAATGTCGTTGTTTGATAGAATAAGCTGTTCGCCGCTCAAACTTTTTATCCTCGTTGTTTTTATGCCTATGCTTTCAACGACCCCCATCATGTCCCCGACGACTATGAAATCGCCGACTCCAAAGGGTCTATCAAAGAAAATCGCGAAATAACTGAAGAGGTCGCCGAGGACCGTCTGCGCGGCGAGCGCAATTGCAATGCCGCCGATGCCCATTCCCGCAAGAATTGTTGAAACTTTGAAACCGAGATTGTCAAGCAAAAATAAACCGGCGACCGACCAGACGATGAATTTTACAGAACCGATGAGACCCCCGAGACCAGCTTCTTTTTCACCGCGGGTCCTCTTGGATGCGACTTTCTTAATAAAAAATATCAGAACTTCTATTACGCGCATTGTCGCATAAACCGTAAAGACCGCAATGCCGATGTGTCGTATCACTTTTGCGAATTTTCCGCTGAGATTCAGGGTGTTTATGCCGATATAGAAAACTCCGAAATAGAGCAGCGGAAATACTTTTTTTGAGAGTATATCAAGAATGGCATCGTAGTATTTTGTTTTAATTTTCGCGCGGAGTTTCCCCATACGGCTTATAAGAACCCGCTTGATTATTTTAAGTATGACAATTCCGCCTGCAAAAATAACGGCAAAAATTAAATATGACTGAATGCTGTTTCCCAAAAATGTTTTTGACAAAATAATGTTCATTTATTTTTTCCTCCTCTCATTTTGATTATAACTTATTTAACAACTTCTTTGCCAGTTCCATATGCGAACCCTTCCAGTATATTTTCCCGCATTTGGCGCAGGAGTAAAATTTGTTGTGCGTCTGGAATACAAAAGCGGGCACGACATTTCTGACGTTCTCTTTGTCCGTTATTTTAATTTCGCCGTTACAGGCAATGCATCTTGTAAAAATCATCCTTTCGCTGACGGGAAGTTTAAACTCCGAAACAACTTCCTCAATCTGGCCGAAAAAATTTTCGCTTTTAACCTGATAAACGAGAAAGCCCTTCCCCGAACTTATCTTTGAATTACGCGTAAGAATTGCGCGCTCCTCCCTCAAACTTCTGTATATTATATCGGGAACTTTTGAATTTTTGCCCGCAAATTCAGCGTCGTATCCCAGCAGACGCAGCCATCCGGCAAGCCGTCCGCACATACGGTCTACAAGAAACTTCACCTCGTTAGAATCTTACGTTGCAACTTCTGTGAAAATTGCAAAGAAGACCGCGAGCGGTCTGGCTATGAACCGTCCCCTGAAACAAGTTTCTGAAATTCCTCAAAGTTTATGATTTTTACGCCGAGCGCTTCCGCCTTTCTTGATTTTGAACCGGGCTTTTCTCCGACGACGACAAAATCGGTCTTCGCACTGACGGACGAAGATGTCTCGCCGCCGAGAGAAGCGACAATTTCAGACGCTTCCTGCCGCGGCATCGGAATTGTTCCGGTGAAAACAAAGGTCTTGCCCGCTAATTTTCCCCTTTTGACTTTTTTCGCGCCAAGCGGTGCTACGCCTCTTTCTTTCATAAGAGTTAGAACTTTTTTTGTGGAACTCAATCTGAAAAATCTTGCGATGGAGGAGGCTTTGAGCATCCCGATGTTCTCTATTTCGGCAAGTTTATCCGGAGATGCCTTCATTAAATTTTCAAGCGTTCCGAATTGTGTTGCGAGAATTTCCGCCGCTTTCTCGCCGACGAGCGGAATGCCCATAGCACAAAGAAATTTTGAAAGGGTCCTTCGACGGCTCGCATTTATCCCCTCAAGAAGATTGAGCGCCTTTTTCTCTTTGAAAAAAGGAAGAGATAAAAGTTTTTGTTTATCAAGGATGTAAATGTCGGCGACGCTCGCGACGAGTTTTTTATTCGTGAGAAGTTTGACGACCTTTTCACCCATGCCTTCAATATCCATCGCCTTGCGGGAGGCGAAGTGCTCAATCCCTCTTTCAAGTTGTGCCGGGCAAAATGTGTTCGTGCAAATTATTTTCACATTGTCTTCGTCCTTTAAGACATCACTGCCGCAGACGGGACAGATTACGGGCTCTAAAACTTTTTTTTCCGATCCTGTTCTTTTTGAAGTTATAACTCCGGTTATTTTTGGTATGACGTCGCCCCTTCTCTCAATCCAGACATTGTCGCCGATTCTCACATCGAGACGGCGTATTTCGTCAAAGTTGTGGAGCGTGGCTCTTTTTATCGTCACGCCCCCTATGGCCGTCGGCGAGAGATTTGCCACGGGCGTGAGAACGCCGGTTCTTCCGACCTGAACGTCCACCGAAAGAAGCCGCGCTCTTCCTCTACTTGCGGGAAACTTGTAAGCGCAAGCCCAGCGCGGCGCTTTCAACGTTGAGCCCAAAGTTTTGTATAACGAAATTTCGTTGACCTTTATGACCATTCCGTCCACTTCATAGTCAAGTTTTTCCCGCTTAAATGAAAACTCGTTTAAGTAATTCACTATTTCCTCAACGCCGCCGAATTTTCTGATATCGGGATTGACTCTAAAGCCGAGTTCTTTAAAATATTCAAGCATTTCAAAATGCGTTTTTATATTTGAAGGCGGCTTTATTTCACCGGACTGGTACACAAAGCAGTTAAGTTTTCTTTTCGCGGTCAAGGCGCTGTCAAGCAGTTTTAACGAGCCCGCGGCGGCGTTTCTCGGATTTGCGAAAAGGTTTTTCCCTTCTTTAGAACATTCCAGATTCAGTTTCTCAAACGACGCCTTGCTCATATAAACTTCGCCCCTGACTTCAAGAACTTCGGGGGCCCCGCCGGGGAGAGACAAAGGGATGGAACGTATGGTTTTAAGATTGGCAGAGATATCGTCTCCCGTAAAACCGTCGCCTCGCGTTGAGCCGAGCGCAAATTTCCCTTTCTCGTATCTGAGAGAAACTCCGACGCCGTCTATTTTCGGTTCAACGACGAAGTCCACATCTTTCATAATAAGTTTTCTGTTTCTCTGAATCCACTGCCTAATATCGTCTTCGCTGTATGTGTTTAAGAGAGAGAGCATCGGAAATTTGTGCTTGACCTCGCTGAATCCTTTAATGGGCTCGCCCCCGACTCTCTGTGTCGGTGAGTCGGCTGTTATAAGTTCGGGGTGTTTTTTTTCTAATCCTGTAAGTTCCCTAAAGAGTTTATCGTATTCTTCGTCGGAAATTTTAGGGTTGTTATCAATGTAATAAAATTTGTCGTGGCGCCTTATCTCATCTCGCAGGCGTTTTATTACGTTTTCGTCTTTATTATAAGAACCGTCCGTCATAAATTTTTATAACCTTTTTTCTTTTACTTCCACCACCAACCAAAAATATAAAAAAAGAGAACCGTCTCTCTTTTCGCCCGTTTTCGTTATTTATCCCGCCATTTACTGCAGGTCTTGAAATGAGGAAGGAAACCCTCAAAAACGTTGCCTTCATCGTCCACAACCACTGTTTTAGAGAGATTCAGAGGCCATCTTTTGCCGTTTTTTATGTTTTTCCATATTATTTTCCGGCCGCAAAATTTACATCTGGCGACCTGCGCTCCGCCGATTTCTCTGTCAAATTCATCACTGATTCTTGAGGCGCTGAAACCTCCGAACAATTTTCTGAAAAAATTAGCCATTTTTTTCTCCTTCTTTTTCTTTTTTTACATCGGTCTTTTCTTTCGCTATCTTATCAAGAATGCCGTTAACAAAAGCGGACGATTTATCCGTTGAGTATTTTTTTGCAAGTTCTACGGCTTCGTTTATGGCGATTTTCTTTTCTCCGCCCATAACGAGTATTTCCGTTATGCCCATCCTCAGAATAATCCTGTCAATTGCGCCGATTCTTGATATATCCCAGTTTTTTGAAAACCGCGAGATATATTTATCGCAAAAATCACGATTTTCACTTGTCATTTTAACAAAACTACTGATAAATTCAAACTGCTTGCGACCGGCATATTGAGCAATACTCTCTTGCATTTCCCCACCCATTTCATTCTCGTAGAGACAATCCAGAACCGCTTTTCTCGCGTCCCGGCGGGTCATAGTTTAGCCATTACGTCTATCATTTCAAGACATGACATAGCCGCCGACGAACCTCTGTTGCCGGCTTTAGTTCCGGCGCGCTCTATCGCCTGCTCAAGAGTTTCCGCTGTGACAATACCGTAAATAACGGGCATTCCGCTTTTTATGCCTATTTCGGCGATGTTTTTGGCAAGCGTTGATGAAATATAATCAAAATGCGGCGTGTCGCCTTTTATCAGCGCCCCGAGGCAGATAATGCCGTCATAACCCTTTTTGGTCATCGCTTGCGCCGCGGTGCCGATTTCAAAAGAACCCGGGACCCTTACACAGTCAATGTCATCATCACGCACGCCGTGCCTCAAAAGCTCGTCTCTGCAGCCCTCAAGGAGGCGGTTCGTTATGAAATCGTTAAAGCGCGAAACACAAATGCCGACTCTCTTCCCTTCTCCTTTGTAACTTCCTGAAATTTCTCTCATCCTCTTCCTCCCTTCAATTCTTGGATTTTGATTTTAACCCCTACTGTCCTTCGGACATCTTCCGCCATAGGCGGAGAGATTGCCCCCTCTGCTTCGCTTCTCCCCCTTGTAAAGGGGGAGATTGAGAGGGGGTTTTCTTCTTTCTTCACAATATGTGTCCGAGTTTATTTTTCTTTGTCAGCAGATATTTTTTGCAATAGACCGATTGACATTTTGTCTTTATCGGAATTCTCTCAACGACTTTCAAACCGAAACCTTCGAGACCGATGACTTTCCCCGGATTATTTGTTATGAGGCGTATTGTCGTCAAGCCCAAATCGACGAGAATCTGCGCCCCGATTCCGTAGTCCCTTAAATCCGCGCCAAACCCGAGAGCTTCGTTCGCCTCAACGGTGTCAAGACCGCTATCCTGAAGAGCGTAAGATTTTATCTTATTTTCAAGGCCTATGCCCCTGCCTTCCTGCCTCATATACAAAACCACGCCCCTTTTTTCCCTCTGGACCATTTTTATCGCCTTTTCAAGTTGAACGCCACAGTCGCATCTCAGGGAGTGGAAAATGTCTCCCGTCAGACACTGGCTGTGAACGCGGACAAGAACTTTTCTGGCGCCTTTGACTTTTCCTTTTACAAGAGCCAGATGCACCGGGCTTTCGGAATCCTTTTCGCTGATTTTGCTTTTGAAAGAGATTAACCTGAATTTCCCGAACCTCGTCGGAAAATCCGCCTCCGCCCCTCGCTCCACAAGTTTCTCCTCGTATCTGCGTTTTTTTATTATCTGGGCGATGCTTATAATTTTTAAGTCGTGCTTCAAGCAGAAAACCCGCAAATCCTTTAGCCGCGCCATCGTCCCGTCGTCATTCATAATTTCGCATATTACGCCCGCGGGAGGAGCGAATTGCGCCATTTTCGCCATATCAACCGCCGCTTCCGTGTGCCCCGCCCTCACGAGAACTCCTCCATCCTGCGCCTGTATCGGAAAGATGTGGCCGGGCGTGAGAATATCCTCCAGTTTTGAATGCGGATTGATGAGGGCTTTTATTGTCTTTGACCTGTCCTTTGCGGAAATTCCGGTCGTGATGCCCTTCGCGGCGTCAACGGAGGCGGTAAAGGCTGCTTCGCGTGGATTCACGGGATTGAACATCGGCGAGACAGGCGACAGGTTTAGTCGCGCCAAAGATTTTTTTTCCATCGCCGCGCAGATAAGACCTCGTCCGTATTTCGCCATAAAATTAATTCTCGCGGCGCTGATTTTGCCGGCGGCGCAGACGAGGTCGCCCTCGTTTTCCCTTGATTCGTCGTCAACGATGACAACCGTTTTCCCGCGCTTCAAATCCTTCAAAGCGTCGTCTATATTTGAAAATATCACAGCCATTTTTCAAGTTTCTCCTTTGTGAGACCCACTCCCGTATTTTTCATTTCAAAATAATTCACGACATAACGCGCGAAAATATCCGCTTCAAAATTAACCCTGCCTCCCTTTTTCATACCGGCGAAATTCGTGCGTCTCAGGGTTTCGGGAATAACGTTCACCGAAAAAACATTTCCTTTTACATTTTCAACCGTGAGCGCCACGCCGTTTAGCGAAACCGCGCCGCGGACGGCGACGTATTTCAGCAATTCTTCTGGAACTCTAAAATAATATTTTGCGAATCCGGATGTCTTTTCAATTTTTACGAGGAGAGCGACGCCGTCAACATGGCCGGTAACGAAATGGCCGGAAATATCGTCGGACGGTTTTAGCGCCCGCTCTATATTCACCTTCAGGGCATCAGAGAGATTTGAGAGCGTCATTGTCCTGTCCGAAACGTCAAATTTTACCTCATTGCGTTTTATCTCCGCCGCCGTCAGGCAGACGCCGTTTACCGCGATGCTGTCGCCGGTTTTAACACCGTTTACCGTCATTGCGACTTTTATAAAATTCCTTCCGCGCGAGTTTATTACGCCGGTTTCTCTGATTATTCCCGAAAACATTTCAATTCCTCAACCCGTGAAAAATAAAATTACCGTCCGCATCAAGCACTTCCCATTTTTTGAACGAAACCGCCTCTTTTACAAACCTGCATCCCTCTCCCGCAACGGCTGAAACGGCTCTTTCGCCCCCTATTACAACCGGCGCAAAAATAAAGTAAACTTCGTCTATTAAATCCGCATCAAAAAATGAACCGGCCAATTTTCCTCCGCCTTCTAATAATACTGAATTATAACCTTTTATACACAATTGTTCAAGTAAATTGTTAATACTTTTGAAACAAATGACGCTCGCTTTTCCGGTCGTACTTAAATACTTTTTAGCGGCATTTTTATTGTCAGTCGCTATTATAAGCGCCTCTGAGTTATCCACAGATTGTGCACAACCCCCGATTCTGCCGGAGTGAGTTAAAACACACCTCGCCGGAAACCCAAGGGGGTGAGGTTTTTTATTCAGAAGGTACGGTTTGAGCGAGGGCTTGTCAATCCTTAAAGTTTGCGCTCCCGCCATCACGACATCGCTTCCATATCTTAACAAATGAGCGAATATTCTTGATTTCTCATTCGTTATCCATTTTGAATTTCCTGTTTTTGACGCGATTTTACCGTCGAGAGAAAGACCTTCTTTCAGAACGACCCATGGCCTTTTTCTTTCAAAAGATGAAACGAAAGCCCTGTTGAGAAACCTGCATTCTTTCCCGAGGACTCCCGTTTTAACCTTGATTCCGCGCGAGGTTAAATACTTTATTCCTCTGCCTTTGACAAGCGGATTCGGATCTTTCATACCGATTGTTACTTCTTTTATTCCTGCTTTGACGATTTCAGGGACGCACGGGGGGGTTTTACCCTGATGGACGCAGGGCTCAAGATTGAGAACCATTCTCGCGCCTTTAACGGATTTTTTCGCCCGTTTTATGGCGTTTATTTCCGCGTGGCTGCCGCCGAAATATTCGTGATACCCTTCCGAAATAATGCCGCCGTTATTGTATATCACGGCACCAACCATCGGATTGGGCGAAACCCGGCCCCGTCCTTTTTCCGCAAGGAGAAGAGCCCTTACCATTAATTTTTTTATATTCATTTTTTTCTTATCAGGGCGGCGGGAGGGGGCGTCTATAAAATAAAAAAGTCCCGCTCCGTCGGGACTTTATACAACCTTCTCCCATCCGGACTTTACCGTCGGCGACGGAATTCCACCGTCTCAATCCGCCTACCCATATCATTCGCCTTGCGGCATAGTTATGGGTCAAGCAGGCGGAGTCGCGGGCTTTAACCGCCGGTTGAGAATTTTCCGCCACAGGCGGATCACTCAGCCCCGAAGGTTGTTACATATTACAAATTAATTCCCAAACCGTCAATGGGAAAAAAAGGAAAAAACGCGTAAAAGCAATCTTTTTATGGCAACGATGTGTTGCAATACACTGTGACAGAAGTTTATGATATGTAGTTGCTCAATTTACCTGTGCCCGTTAGGGTAGTGCGAAGCCGCTGCCCATAAGGAGGGTATTGAGCAATTCTGTCAATAGTCCTGATAAATCAGGCAACTACAATAGAGTGCAAATTTAGAGAAAAGTAGGACGTCCCCTTTTTTCTTTGATTGTATTATGCTATGATATTCAAAAGAGTAGCACAAAAAGGGGAAGTTGATGTCGAAATTGGTCCGGTTCGGGGTGTCTCTTGAGAAAGAACTTTTGGTTAAGTTTGACAGGGACATCAGTCAGAAAGATTACCCGACACGTTCAAAAGCAATTGGGGATTTAATAAGAGAGAGTTTTGTTAAAAAAGAATGGATTGGCGGGAGCGAGGTGGCGGGAGCGATTACCCTGGTTTATAATCATCATAGAAGGGAACTGGTAAATAAATTAACTGATATTCAGCATGACTTCGGAGCATTTATAATATCATCCCAGCACGTTCATCTTGACCATGATAATTGTCTGGAAATAGTTGTTGTAAAGGGCAAACCAAAGGATGTTGAGAAGCTCGCTCAAAAATTAAAAGCAACGAAAGGCGTAAAACACAGCTCATTGACAATGACAACAACAGGAAAGAAGGTCTAAATCGCTTTATTCATACTTTTATTCCCATTCGTAGGGCAAACCTTTCAGGTTTGCTTTTATTCTCAGCGTACCATTTATCAATATTGTTTCTCGTGGCTGAACTAATACGGGAAAAATGAGTTTATACAGCTTTGACTTTTTTTATTTCGGGGATTTCTTCTTTCAGGGATTTTTCTATTCCCATTGACAGCGTCATCTGCGACAGCGGACAGCCGCCGCAGGCGCCCGTAAGACGGACTTTTACGACGCCGTCAGATGTGACTTCGACGAGTTCCACATCTCCCCCGTGCGCCTGAAGAGACGGTTTGATTTTTTCGAGCGCTTCTCTAACTTTTTTTTCCATTTTTTTCTCCGTTTTTTTGCCATGGCGGCTCACACAAAAACACCCCATGCGAATATTTATGTTTATCTTCTTCGTTTGTGCTCTGTGCCTCCTCAAGCCATGCAGTCCAGACAGCATCAAGTTCGTCATCTGTTAAAGATTTAAGGTCAAGGTCTTCTTCACTTAGGAATTCATCCCGCATCTTTATCATGTCCATCCCTCTGTTACTTCATAAGGGAGCACTCCTTCTGCAATGTTTACTACGATATTATGTGATTCACTTAATTTAAGACCTTCTGTTTGGGAAGCAACGGAATGCCATATTTTTGCCCACGGTTCAGCGGCACTTATGTATTTTTCCAATCTTTCTTCATTAGAATGAATCAACCTGCGTCGTTCTAAATCCAGAGCGGCCTCAAGTGCTTCCAGCCCTTTTGACACTTCAAGAAGAATAGGTCGCCTTTGTGTAAGCGCCCTAACACGCAGGGGATGTTGGGATGCTATTTGTATTAGGTCACGGGCACTACGGGAATAGAGAATCTCATCGTCAACATTTGACATTTTTCGGGCAAGTTCCCCTATTACAACATAATCCTTTTCGCGATTGGTTTTCTTCGATTTAGCAAGGTCATTTGCATCTAAAAATGGGATATCCCGTCCTTCCTGTTCAGCCCATATCCTTTTGAGATTTTGGGCATCGATTCTTGGTGGTTTTGTAACAAAGTCCGTCCGGATCCTCATTCTGCCAAATGTGAATTCCAGATGTGCACTCCAGCCGTATTGCAACCACCTGATATCGAGCGGGGCACCAAACCTGTAATGGGCATCATATTTTTCAAGAACTGAAAGCACATAAGACATAGTTTCCTTGTCCTCACGCAAAATCCAGTCCGCGTCCTTACTCATAATTGCCAACCTATGGAGAACCACTGCCTGCCCACCTCCAAGTATTGCCCGTAAGCGCCCACTGTTGAATTCCCGGGTTAACTGTAAATAAATATTTGACATAATTTAAATTCTTACCATATTTTTAGAAAAAAAGCACGATTTATCTGTTTTTTACGATTTCGCCTATAAGAGCGAATTCGGGACCCCCTATATGAATCAGAGGGTTCGCCTTTTTTATGAGGTATTTCCCGCCGGAAAAGAATTTGTCTTTTACGCCGGCAAGGAGAACGTCCCCTATTATGAGAACATGGTCGCCGATATCTTCTATTCTGCTGAGTTTGCACTCAAAAAATCCGATACTTTCTTTAATTCTCGGCGACTTTACGTTTTCCGACTTCTCTTCCGTCAGTCCGGCTTTTTCTATTTCGCTCACTCCGTATGCGAAACTCTTCGCGCATGTCCAGAGTTTGTCAAGAATGTCCGCCCCGGGAATGTTTACGACGAAATCTCCTGTCATTTTTATATTTTTGACAGTGTGATGGCCGGGGTCTGAGGCGAAAGCAATCATCGGGGGCTCTGTTGACACGGGCATTACAAAACTGAACGGCGCGGCGTTAGAGACACCGTCATTGTTTACCGTTGATACGAGCACCACTGACCGCGGAGCCAGTATTTTGTACCACATTGAAAGTTCCAATTTCATATAAACCCTCCTATTTTACAACATCTTTTTAGCATTTTAAAAATTTTGTGACGGCTTTTCAACAATTTTCCGATTTTTTACGCCACACTCGTCAAGAGCGCGGGGTCTTGACAAATCGTCAAATTGAATGTAAAATAATATCACTAAACTTGAGACGGATTCTAAATGAGTCCGTCTCATCTTTTTTTCTCCATTTTTAATCGGTTTTTCAAATATTCAAAATCCCTGAAATTAGAACCCACAAACTGCTTAATTTCACGTGCGGTTCTTGGTCCGCGAGCTAAAACTATAATTTTTTTACCCTGATTTTGAAGATATTTCAGAACAGGCAAAAAATCGCCGTCGCCCGAAAGAATTATCGCCTGATCAAAATTGTCTTTTTCTTTCATCAAATAAAAAGTCATATCAACATCGCAATTTGCTTTTCGTTTTGTTGAACCATCTTCCTGATAGTTAAATTTAAAATCGTGCGTTTCAATCTTTTAGATAATTCAAGAGTTTTTGATAATCAATCCAAAATCTCCCCACATGCCCCTTTGTAAAAGGGGGAAAGTAGGCGAGGATAAATCCTCGCACAATATTCTACAATATAACTTCTTTTACATAAACCCTGTGGCCTCCGGATATCTCCATATCGTCCGAACCGCAAAAAGGGCAGGAAAAGGACGATGATTCCAAAATTTTTTTCCCGCATCCGCAGCAGAGGAGCGAAAGTCCTTCTTCTTCAAATTTGAGTTGGACGTTTTTCCAGTTTCTCTCGGGGAGTATGTGCTCCTCAAATGAATGACGGAGAAAATCAATGTCTATTCCCGAGTCGGCGCCAACAGAAATAATTATCTTTGACGGTTTTTCCCCTGAAGTTTTTTTGAGGACATCCTGCATTAAAGAGAGCGCCATGCTTAGTTCGTGCATTTTGATAATTTTTCGCGGAAGAAAGAGAGTAAGTTCTGCGCGCTTTTCTTCACTTCCTCAGTCATTGCGCTTTCAAAATCGCAATTTTTCGGCTGCATTCCGAGAAAGAAAACTCTGCGTTCGCCGGCGCTCAAAAAAATATTTATTCTTTTTAAACTCAGCGAATGCGTCGAGATTCCCATTTCTTTAAGGTTATCAAGAGGAATTATTTTTATTTCTCCCGGTTTTCCTCCGAAGTCGGCGGCATCTATGAGAATTATTGTTTTTTCTGGTCTCGCGGTAATTTTGAAAATGTAATTTTCAATCGTCATTCCCGCATTGATAAATTTGTCGGGAAAGTCCTTTAAGCCGTTTTCGGCGATAAAAACGCCGGATGAGTCATCT
>PEXM01000066.1 GCA_002779055.1 Elusimicrobia bacterium CG08_land_8_20_14_0_20_44_26 | reverse complement strand
GTTTTTCAAAAAACACGGAGGAAAGATTTTTGTATTTTTTAATAGATTCCCCTTCTATGTATTCTATGAGCAGCGACCCGCTTGACGGCGACCCGTAATATTCGGGCACGCCTTTTATTCCGCGGAGCCGCCTGTAAAATGACGCTTCCCTGTTGACGATGAATCTTCCTATAAACCCCTTTTTGCGGAAGTCCTTGTAAACCATGCGCAGGCCGTTTTCTTCAACAAGCCAGACGTCCGCCTGGTGGTGCGAAGGATTTGAAAGTAATTTTAATTTATTCATCCCGTCGGGAATACCCTGAATTTTGATTGTAGGAGGGGTTTTCTAACCCCGATAAAACAAACCATATTTCAAATCCTGCTTGAAAACTTTAAATAGAGAATTGCTGTGCCTACGAAAACGGCGGCGAGAATTCCCAACTCGCTGTTTGAAACAACTCTTTTGAAAGACCACTTCATACCGCTCGCGGCATACGGTTTTATTGAGGGTATAAGAGCCGGAACAGACCTCATATATTTGAAATATTCTTCGCCATAAAAGCTCGCCAGGCGGAAGCCCTCTATTATTTCTTTCCGCGGATAGTAATAAAGAGCGTAAACGAGCTGGCTTAATATGAGCATCCACCACATCCCCGCCATCATGCAGAAACCGAACGTTATCAGGTAAGTGCCCAGATACAGCGGGTGTCTCAAATGAGCGTAAGGTCCTGATACAATAAACTCTTTTGTCTTTACGAGATGACCGCAGCCCCAAATCCTGAAAAATTCGCCGATAACAATCAACGCGGCGCCGGCAATAAAATATTTGAGAGCCATATTTTCTTTCTTCGCAAAATAGAGTATTACAAAAACCGCCGCATAAACAGGAACCGTTCTGAACGTTATTTTCTTTAACAGTTTTCTCACAATTTCCCCCTTATTTCTATCCAGCAATAACCCTGCGGCGCATCTTAATGCCACAGTCGGCTAACTTTTTAATTTTAATATAAAATTGCTGTGTTTGCAAATTCTGAGCTAAATATTTATAATAGCACTATGAAAAAAACTTTTGCGCTTTTGAACTTTTTTTACACAGCAGCGTTTTCGCCAAACTGGGCCTGCGGCGTGACGTTTTTATTTTTTTCAGCGCTCGCCGGGATTTGCCGCGCCGACGTGGACACAGGGCTCGATATAAGAGGAAGGGCATACAATTCTTCCAATCCCGCCTACACCACAGATGAGGCAAGCAGAAATTTTTTTGATCAGAGAACGAGATTTTATCTTAAAGGCGACCTTAAAGAAAACATCAATTGCGAGATGACAATTCAGAATACCGGTTTGTGGGGACAGGAAAATAATGACAAACTGTTTTTTGAGAGGACAAATATAAAAGCGGAGGAATTTTTTTCGCTTCCCGCCTCGGTAATTTTAGGAAAACAGGGCTGTAAAATCGGCGAGGGTCTTCTTGTAAATGACGAGAATACCGGTTTAAGCGGGATTAAAATTGACTCGCGGCTCCCTCTCGGTTTTAACGCTTCCGCCGCGGCTTTCAAACTTATAGAGACGTCTTCGGAAACATTTTCAGGCGGGGAAAGAGATAACGATGTTTATTTCGCCACTCTCGGGAGAAAAATTTTCGGAGGGGAATTCGCCGTCGCTTACTTCACCGACGTCAATAAGACCTCCTCAACCGCAACTCAACAGACGCTGATTGATATACGCTATGAAAGCGCTGTGTCAGGGGAATTAAAATGGTCGTGGGAATTCGCCAAATCCATAGGAGACAAAAAAGGTCTTGATACGAGCGCTTTAATCGTCCGCGTGAAAGCTTTCGGCAATATCGCAAAACTTGGAAAAGGAAACGCTTTTCTCGTTTATGCCAAGGGAAAAGAAGGTTTTAAACCAAGCACTTCTCACATCGCCGAATACGAAGAAACCGGAGAGTATTATATGAAAAACAGGGAATCGGGCAGAAGCAATTCCATAGAAAATCTTCAACTTATGGGAGCCGGCGCGAAAGCCCGCACAAAATTTATTCCCGTTGACATATTTTTCAATTATTTTGATTACGGCCTCGCCGCCGCCGACCTTGCCGGCAAGACAAAACTCGGCAGGGAAACGGACTACGGTTTGCTCTATTCATACACCGATAATCTCAAATTCCGTTTTGTTTATTCCATCTTCTCGCCGGGTGAGGCAATGATTGAAAACGGCAAAAAGAACGAACAGATTCTTTTTGAAACAAATCTTTTTTTCTAATTAGGAAAAAGGGGACGTCCTACATTTTCTCATTTTACCAGCAGGCGCCACCACACAATTCTTTCAACTTTCAAGACCTGACCCCTATTCCTTAATGTCTATTATTCTTTGGTCAACCGGCGGTTTTACCGGCGATTTTTCTCTGAAATATTTCACCTCGGCCTCAAGCAGTGTTATGCCCGTGTCTTTTATTTCCGCGCCTTTTAGAAACGCAGTGAAACCGTCGCCGCCGATGGCGACAAAACTGTTTGTAGCGACCGTATATTCCTTTTCGGGGTCAATATCCCCGCCGTTTACGAGCACATTAAGAAGCCGCCTGTCCTCAGGAAACGCTGAATTAAAAATCATCTTCAAACCGCTTATCTGAAGAAGTCCTTTTTGCATTGTCGCGCTTTGTTTCATCACTTCCCGGACCTCACTTCCCGTCATTTTCATTGTCAGTATTCTGTTGCCGAAAGGCGAAACGGATGCGAGGTCTTTTTTTCTCACAACGCCCGCGGGAATATCGTCTCTGATTCCGTAGAGGTTCTGGAAGGCAAATTCCGCGCCCGAGGCATACCTCATTATATCCGCTATCAGATTTCCCATCGGCGTAGCTGGCGAATTCGTTGCGGGCGAGCGCAAAATCCATTCGGATGCCCATCCAACTTCATCATTCAACGTTCTGTATTCTTCGGTTTCATACTGCGGCAGAATATTTTTAACGATTCCCGTGGGAGGATATGCCGATGCGAGAAGTTTGCAAAGACGCCACCGCGCCCTCACAATGCCCCTTTTCCCGACAAGCATATCAACGCGTCCGACGTATTGAAGACCCCATCCCGGCTCGCAGACAAGAGTCCTCTCAACTCTAACGGCTTTTTTAAGAGCGATGTGTGTTTCGCCTCCGGCAATAATGTCTATGCCGCGAGCGCTCTTCGCCAGTTTAATGTCGTTTTCAAGGCCCAGCCCCGACAAAACAACGATTATGTCGCAGTCGTTTTTAAGAGCGCTTATGCATGAGCGAAGCGACGACGATGCGCTTCCGACACTGAAAAGAGATGCCGTCTCTCCCGCTATAACTTTTGCAAGGTCTTCTTCTATAACGGCTGTCACCCCCACCTTGCAATCTCCCGCATTAAAAATAGCGTATGGCTTTATGTAAGGAATTTCAGACCCGTCGCTTGATTTCAGATTACAGCAGATAAAAGGAAACCCCGCAGCGAGAGCAAGTTTTTTAAAATGTTCCGCGCCATAATCAAGCTCGTGATTTCCCACAGCGACAGCCCGGTACCCGAGACGCTTCATCAACTCAACAACAATCTCCCCTTTGCCCAGCGCTCCTTCGGGAGCGCCCATAAATAAATCCCCCGCGTCAAGCAGTATAAAAGGGTCTTTGACGGTTTTAAGAAACGTCTGAAGCGAACCGAAACCGCCCGTCTCAAACGAAGACGCCGATGACGCGTCATAGTGCTTTTCCGGAAGTATGTGGCCGTGTATGTCCGAGGTGTAAACGAGAGCGATGCGTTCCGTCGTTTTCGCAATGTAAATTTCCCTGCCCGCGTAAACCGCAAGAGCGGCGAGCGCCGAAGCCGCTAAAAATAAAATCCGTCTTTTCACCCCGTTAGAAATCCCCAAATTTATATTTATACCTCTTTTCATAATTTATCTCCCGTATCTGCTAAATTTCTAACGGGGTTCACATTTCCGCCTTTTTCACTCTTATTTTTTTTATTCCCGTCGCACGACCTGCGTCAATTTCAACAAGCACCGCATTTAATCTCGCATCTCCCATTGCCGCTTCAAAACGCGCGGGGAAGCCCGTCAGAAATCTTTTTAGAATTATATTCTTATCCACACCGATGACGGAATCAAAAGGCCCCGTCATGCCGCAGTCCGTCATATACGCCGTCCCGTCAACAATTTCCATATCGTCCGTCGGGATGTGCGTGTGCGTTCCGATAATAGCGGAAACCTTGCCCGCAAGAAACCATTTCATCGCAATTTTTTCGCTCGTCGCCTCGGCATGAAAATCCACGATTGCCGCCCCGTCAAATTTCTCCCTGCCGATTGTCTGAAAAGGACAATCAAGAGGCCTTTCAATAAAAGTCCTTCCCATCAGCGATACAACGGTGAGTTTCTGCCCGTCCCTCTCAAGAGACGTTCTGCCGTGGCCGGGGCAGCCCGGCGGAAAATTAAGGGGCCTGACGATTCTCTCGTCGTCTATTATTTCAAGTATTTCTTTCCTGTCCCACGCATGGTCGCCGAGCGTGAGAGCGTCGCAGCCGGCGGCAAAAAGCTCGTCGGCAACCTTCTGCGTAAGACCCTTTCCTCCGGCGGAATTTTCAGCGTTAGCCACGGTGAAGTCCGGTTTTTCCGACTTAAATATCTCGGGCAGGGACTCCCTTAAAACTTCCCTTCCCGCTTTCCCGAATACATCGCCTATGAATAAAACTTTCAATTTCTCTCTCCTTCATTACACTTTCATCTGTCATCTGTCATCTTTCATCTTTCGTAACAGTTCAGCTATTAGAAGATACTTTCATGCGCTATCGTCGGTAGTCGCAGGCGGTAGTCGCAGGCTTCATCCTGCGTAAGCTAAAGATTGCGGCTACCATTTATCAATATTGTTTCTCGTGGCTAAACCAATACCATCTTTCATTTTTTACGCCAGTTCACTCCAGCGCTGTTCGCGTATAAGAGAAACTTTCAACTGTCCCGGATATTCCACTTCGCGCGATATTTTCCGGGCGATTTCCATCGTGAGAACAGGGGCGTTTGATTCCGTCACTTTCTCCGGCTTTACAATAACTCTCACCTCGCGGCCGGCAGAAATGGCGTAAGCTCTTTCAACGCCGTCAAAAAGCATGGCGATTTCTTCTATTTTCGTTATTCTTTTTAAATAATTCTCCACCGTTTCCATCCGCGCTCCGGGACGGGTTGCGGACAAAGTGTCCGCAACAGACACGAGGACCGCCTCAAGGGTTTCAAACGGGGCTTCTTCATGATGCGCTTTTATCGCATTTACGACTTTTTCGTTCTCGCCGTTTTTTCTGGCGATTTCCGCTCCGATAATCGCGTGGCTGCCGTCAATCTCTCCTGAGGCCGCTTTGCCCACATCGTGCAAAAGTCCCGCGCGGGCGGCAAGTTCCGTGTCGCCGCCAAGCTCGGCGGCGAGGAACCTGGCTAACTTTGAAACCTCCTGCGAGTGCTGGAGAATATTCTGCCTGTATGAGAATCTGAATTCCATTCTGCCGAGAATCTCCACAAGTTCATCTTTTAATCCCGATATCTGGAGGTTGTCGGCAACATCCCTGCCGATTTTCATAATATGTTCAGCCGCTTCCGCTTTCGCTTTTGACGCGAGTTCTTCTATTCTGCCCGGATGAATCCTTCCGTCCGCTATCAGCCATTCCAGAGTGAGTTTCCCTATGTAACGCCTGACGCCGTCAAAGCTCGACAGCGTGATTACTCCCGGTGAGTCGTCAACAATAAGTTCAACGCCGGTCGCCGCCTCAAACGCTTTGATATTCCTGCCTTCTTTCCCTATTATTCTGCCTTTCAGGTCATCGTTCGGAATCTGCACCACCGTCGTTGCAAGCGCCTGCACCTCGTCGGTGGCGGCTTTCTGCATGGCCGTGGCTATTATCAACCTCGCTTTTGATTGGGCATCTTCCTCCGCCTGTTTTATAATTCCGCTTATGAGCGTCTGCGAAGCAGAGCGGGCTTCTTCCTCCATTGACGCAATCAGTATTTTCTTCGCCTCCTCCTGAGGCATACGGGCTATTTTTTCAAGAGAATCTTTCTGCTGTGTCGATTTTTTAGTAACCTCCTCCTCTTTTATTTTCAGAAGTTTTATTTTCTGGTTTATTTCCGCTAATTTCATATCCACGGATTTTGCCTTTGCATCAAGTTCTTTATCTTTCTGACCTATGAAACTTAATTTCCGCTGGATTTCCTGCGAACGCTTTTGCAGCGAATTTTCCAGATTCTCGTTATTCCTGCGCAATTCTTCCGCAAGGCGCTGAAATTTTCTCTGCTCTTCCCTCGCGGCATTTTCCTTTATTTCCTGCGCCTGCTTTTTAGCTTCTCTCAATATGACGGAACTCTGTTTTTTGAGAGCCCCTCTCATTATGAGCCACACGACTGAATATCCCGCGGCAAAACCCGCTATAACGCTCGCGGCAAATTTAATTATATTCATAACGCCCCCTCTACCCCGCCCGCCCATGGCGGACGGGGTTCACTTTTGAAATTCCTTTTTCCGTAATTATAAAATCCATCCTCACATCCCCCAAAATGTGCTCCACTGACGGGGAAACCTGCATATCAAAACAGACGCCCGCATGCACAACTTTGCAGTTTTGCAAAGCCCTATCGTAATAACCTCCGCCGAAACCGATGCGCCATCCGACTCTGTCAAAAAGAACGCCGGGCACAAGAATCAAATCCATATCGGAAACGGAGACGCATGCGCGGCGGAGCGCATCCGATGGCGATGGTATGCCGAACTTCCCCGGTTTAAGTTCGGAAAGGTCGCAAACGCGCAAAGGCAGAATCCTCGCTCCGTCTATAAAAGGCAGATACAGTTCCTTTTCATCTAAAATCTTTTTATTTACCGCCATAACATCCGCCTCTCCGTCTACGGGATAATAGCTCATTACTTTGCGCGCGGAGCGGAACAATTCCCATCCCAAAATATTCCTGCACAAAGCGATGCTCAGATTTTCGCGGTTTTTAAGAGCCCGCCGGGCCGCTCTCATCCCGGCTCTCAATTCCGACTTTCCTGACAATTTTAGTTCTCCTTTCAAGCTCCTTTTCAAAACCTTTTCCCTTCGGCTTGTAAATCTCGACGCTTAAATCCGAATATCTCTGTCTGACCCACCCGCCGTAAGCGTGCGGATATTTGTAATTAGCGGCTCCCTTTTTCGTCAGGTGCGCCGGCACGGACGGAGGTGCCCCTCCGCACAAACCTTCGGCTTTGGAAACCGCTTCATAGGAGGCGTTGCTTTTGAATGTGGAAGCGCAGTAAATTGTCGCCTGCGATAAAATTATCCTTGCCTCCGGGAGACCCACAATATCCACCGCCTGATATGCCGCAACAGCGAGAGGAAGAGCCTGAGGGTCGGCGTTCCCTATATCCTCCGAGGCGAGTATTATGAGGCGCCTGGCGATAAACCTCGGGTCTTCTCCGCCTTTCAGCATCTGAGCCAGCCAGTAAAGTGCGGAATCCGCATCGGAACCTCTAACGCTCTTTATGAACGCTGAAATCATATCATAATGATTTTCTCTATCGTATTTTCTTGCGCCTGTAAGGATTTTTCTCGCATCCGACTCATTTATCTCGCCGCCCGTTGGACTCATAGCGAGCATCTCTAAAAGATTGAGGAGCCGCCTTGCGTCGCCAGCGGCCTCATCAACGATTATTTTCCCGACTTTGTCCGCAATTTTGACTTTTCCGGCGAGACCCTTTTCGGAAGAAAGAGCGTTTTTCAGAATTTTGTCCAAATCCGCGGCGCAAAGTTCTTTGAATTCAAATATTTTGAGCCGCGACATCAGAGCCGTATTCATACGGTAATACGGGTTTTCAAAAGTGATTGCCATCATCGTTATGTCGCCCTTTTCCAGAGCGGGCAAAAAAATGTCCTGCTGCGAACGGCTAAAATGCTCTATTTCATCAACGACCAGAAGAGTCCTCGTGGTCTTCTTCTCAAATTCAGCCACGCGCATTATTTCCTTCATTTTCGCGGTGTCCGCGGAAACGGCGTTGACATAGACAAGTTTGTAATTCAGTTTCGCCGCTATAAACCTTGAAAAAGCCGTCTTGCCGGTGCCGGGGGGACCCCACAGAAGAGATGATACGATATTTCCGCTCTCAACCATAGAGCGTAGAGGCATACCCTTCCCGAAAAGACGCTTCTGACCGTAAAAATCCCTGAAATTTTCGGGCACCAAACGCCACGAAAGAGGTTGTATATCACTTTTTTTTGTTTTCATATTCAACCTTGTAGTTCGCCGATTTATCGGCATTCCCCAAGGAAACGCTCCGCAGACCCTATTATTTTATTAAGAGGGACAGCCCCCGTAGACCGGTCTTATCCCGCTGCCGGGTGGGCGTGATTTGAAGAAGGCTTCTTAATCAAAGTGGGTTTCTTAAAGCCCCGCCCCAAGAGACGAGGCATCGGAATCCCATAACCTTCTTAGAGCCTTTCGAGAATCACACACATCACCGCGGCCGCAGGAATATATCGCCTGAAACTCCCCGCCGGCAAATCTTTCCGGACGGATGAGTTTTCATTCATTTAAAACTTCCTCTAATTTTTTATTAAGAGTATCAATTTCCTTTCCGGCCTCCACATCGCCGGAGGTAGCCCTATCCTTCAGTTTCAAATAATCGGCGGTAATGTCTAAAAGAGTTATCAAAGCCACTTTTATCGTATCCGCCGAGCGGCTCGCTTTCGCCACCTCTGCCGTTTTTTTATTAAGAAACAAAGCCGCCTCCTGAATTGCCTCCGCAGTTTCGTCGCCGGTTTCAACCATCAAAAAATTACCGAGTATATTTACTTCTACTTTCATTTCACATCCTGAAGACTGTTGAGCATCACCCCTATTTTATCTTTTATTTTTATTCTCTCAAGTTTCATTCTTTCAAAATCCTTCATCGCTCTCGCCGAAATTTTGCTGTCGTTCTCAATGGCGCGCATCTGGTCTAATAAAATCATATTTTCTTTCTTTAATTTCTCGTTTGCAATTCTAAGTTCCCTGATAACTTCTATGGCCCTGTGAATATTTTCTGAAATTTTACTGATACTGCCTTTCATATTAAAATTATGCTATTTACCGGCGCTTTTGTCAACAGAAAAAAGGGACGTCTTTAATATTATCCCTTTCTTTGCAAGAGGAGCGAAAACCCTCATCGCCGAATATATAAAAGCGGCGAAAGCGAAAGCGATAAGAGGCAGACATGATGCTGCCAGCCGTATATCCACCGCCGATTCGCCAACCAGGTGAAGATTCAGAATAAATGAATGAGGCAGCATAAAAAGAAGACCCCAAAAAAGAAGAGGCCTGCCTTTTTTTAAAAAAGGCATCAGGCAAAGACCTGCCCATACGGGATAAATCATTATCTGAAGATTAAACGGCATCGAAAGTATGCGCCTTACTCCTCTTGTTAATGTTTTAACGTATCCTTTTATAAACATCAGAAAAATATCTTTAACAGAACGTCCGGAAAATATATATTTCAATACCGTGATCTTTCTACCGGAATACGGATTTTTCAAAGATTCTTCCTGTGAACGAAAACCCGGCATACCGGCGTGTTCGTGGCTGTCGTAAAATCTCGCGTGATTGTCCAACACGGAAAAAGGCGACCCTGACACTGTCCAGCAGACAGCAAAAAAAGGTCCCGTCAAAAGTGCGGTGAGCAAAATAACCGTAGAAATTTTTCATCTGGAGCGCGTAATTTATAAATCCCGGCGCATCGCCGTTCAAAAGCATATGATTGTATGTCTTCAGGAAGAGCAATCTCGTAAACACAGAAAAAATAACGGCCACTATGAAAATGTAAAAAATCTTCCGGCGGCGATCGCTCAATTTCACAGAATGACCGGGCATATTAATAACGAACTCTTATATTTCAATCCTAAATGCCGTCTGAGTAAAAACAGATGACTATTTTTCCCTGAGAACGGCTTGCAAATTTTCTGAAAGAATTGCAAGCACAGACGCTATCTCTTTGTCCACGTCTGTTTGTAGCAACGTTCCTTCGCCTCTGAAAAAAAGTCGCAAACTTACACTTTTTTTGCCTTTCTCTATCTGCTCGCCCCTGTATACATCAAGAAGTCTTATGTCATACAAATACTTCGGACGAGCGGCCTCCACCGCCTCGAGAACGGCGGAGAACTTTTTACTTTCATCAACCACAACGGAAATATCGCGCTGGACCGCAGGGACAGCGGGCGGCGCCTTGTATTCTTTTTTCTCTACCGAAGCCGGAGCGCAAAAATTCTTGTAATAAAGTTCAAAATAGACGACAGACGAAGTCAGATAGTCCTTTTTTATGTCAAAAGAGTTAAGTATTTCCGACGGCACTTCGCCGATGAGAAAAAACGGCAAATTCTTGCGGCCATCCGTCTGCGGCGCCTCTTTTTCTTTTCCGCCATGCCTAAAAAAAATAAAAGAGTTCTTTAAAAAAGGCGAATTTATTCTTTCGGCGGAAATGGCCGAGAAACCTTTTACAAAACCCCTCACAACCGATTCAAGGACGCCTTTGACATAAAAAAAATCCACTTCGCCGCAATCGTAATGGCTCAGAGGTATGATGCCCCCCGACGCCATGCCGGCAATCAGTTCTTCTTCATTTATGAAACTCGCTCCCGACGAGGTATTTTTAAAAACGGAGCCGCTCTCAAAAATTCTGATGTCCGCTAAACCGTGCGCGACATTGCGCCTGAAAACCTCTGCCAGACCCACGAAAAGAGTTGGTCTCAAAACGCCCATATCAGTCGAGACGGGATTTTTTATCCTCACAACATCCGTAAATTTCTGGAAGAGTTTCCTCTCGGATATCATATCGGAGGTTATCACTTCGTTGAACCCCGATGAAATCAGCTTCCCTGTTATTGAATTTCTCTGCATTACACCCTCGGGCAGGCCGTAAGGGAGTCGCCTTATACGGGGATAACGGGGAGGGATATTTTCATAACCTATAAAACGGGCAATTTCCTCGGCAACATCTTCCTCTATATTCAAATCATTGCGCCAGGAATTGGGGAGCAGTTCAAACACGCCTTCTTCGTTTGATTGCACGCCGCCGAGCTGCGCCAGACACTTCGTCATAACATCCGCGGACACATCCGTTCCGAGAAGAGACGAAACGCATTTTTTTCTCACCATAAGCGGCGTTCTGCCGGGGAGCTTCCCTTCTTTGAAAAATCCTGCGACTTTTGAATTGGCTCCCGCGGTTTCTTTGATAAGATGAACAGCCATCATAAGAGCTTTCTTAACCATTATTCCGTCAACACCCCTCGCAAATCTCATTGACGAGGGCGTGGCGACGCCCATAATCCGCGAAGCCCTGTATACCGCCTCCGGCAGGAAATACGCGCTTTCTAAAAAAATGGAAGCGGTGCTCGGGGAAATGCCTGATTTCTCGCCGCCCATAACCCCGCCGACGGCAACGGGTTCCGTGTCGTTTCTGATGAGACAAATGTTTTCGGAAAGCGAATAATCCGTTCCGTCAAGAAGTTTTATTTTTTCACCTTTCTGCGACGGAGATATTCTTATCTTTTTTGACGTGATGAGACCGGCGTCAAAAGCGTGCATCGGCTGACCGAATTCAAAAAGCATAAGATTGGTGATGTCAACAATATTATTCTGCGGATTGAGCCCGAGGGATGAAATTTTCTCCTTTATCCACGCAGGCGATGGTGACACTGTCACTCCCTGAATAAGACAGCCCCTGTAAAGCGGACAGTTATCATCCTCACGAATGATGCTGAAATCAGGAGGAGTGCCTTGGTCTTGCGTTATTTCAGGAAATTCGGGCGGATTTAAAAGTTTCTTCCCTGAAAAAAAGCTTATTTCACGGGCTATGCCGTATATTGACAGGCAGTCGCCGCGGTTGGCAGTTATCTCAACGTCCACGCTCTCTTCCTTCTTAAAGGTAAGCGGCGCGCCGAGAGGCAAATTTTCCTTCAAAACCGTTATGCCTAAAGCGTCGTCTCCGATTCCGAGTTCTTTCTCGGAGCAAATCATACCGTTTGACATTACGCCTCTTATTTTCTTTTTTGATATTTTAACGCCCCCGGGTAGTTCCGCGCCCGCTCTCGCAAATGCAACGAGCTGTCCTTTATCCACATTGGGCGCGCCGCAGACCACCGAACAAAGCTCGCGGCCGTCGCTCACCAGGCAGTTTTTAAGACCCGTACCCGGAATATCCGTTACTTTCAGAACCTGCGCGGCGACGACGCCCTTGAAATTTTCGGCATTCTGGATTTTCACAGATTCAAAACCCGCTTTAAGCAGGATGCCGATAACTTCGTCCGCATTTTTAACATCAATAAATTCCTTAAGCCATTTTATAGGGATTATCATTTTTTTTCTCCTGCCAACCGGAAGTTGGCATGTCTGAGGTGCGAAGCGTCCGCACCCAGACATCTTCCATTAACCGAATTGTTCCAGAAAACGCAGGTCGTTATTGTAAAAATCTCTAAGGTCGGCAATGCCGTAATAGATAAGAGCGATTCTTTCAATGCCCATACCGAAAGCGAAACCCTGATATTTTTCGGTGTATCCGGCGTTGCGGAAAACTTTCGGATGGACCATTCCGGCGCCGAGCACTTCAATAAATCCCTGCCCGCCGCAGGTTGAACAGCCGCTTCCTGAACATATGGGACAGCCAATATCAAGTTCGCATGAGGGCTCGGTAAAAGGGAAATAACTTGAGCGAAATCTCGTTTTGAGATTCGGGCTGAACATGCGGCTGATGAAACCGATCAGCACGCCTTTAAGGTCGGCGAACGAAATATCCTTGTCCACCCAAAGACCCTCAATCTGGTGAAAGACGGGAAAGTGAGAGGCGTCAATAGCGTCTTTTCTGAAACATTTTCCCGGAACGATAACGGCGAGAGGGGGTGTGTTATTTTTCATAATTCTTATCTGAACAGGCGAGGTGTGAGTCCTTAAAAGATTATGTCCTTCGCCTTCAATATAAAGAGTGTCGTGGGTGTCGCGCGAGGGATGAAATTCGGGAATATTAAGCGCCGTAAAATTGTGCCAGTCATCCTCAATCAGAGGTCCTTCCACGAGCGAAAAACCCAGCGAGAAGAATATTTCCGTTATTTTTTCCCTTATAATATTAAGGGGATGATGCACGCCCTTAAAAAACGGCCGCCCGGGGAGGGTTTCGTCAATGGATAGCGTCTCTTCCGACGTTGCGAAACGCAAAGAGGTCTCTTTTATCTTCGCCTCAATCTCGTTTTTAAGAATGTTAAGCTGCTGCCCGACGGAAGGACGCAAATTTTCAGGAAGTTCGGAGAGACCTCTGAGAAGTCTTGAGACCTTTCCTTTCCGACCTATGTAGACAACTTTAATGTTATTGAGTTGTTCTGCTGTTTTGATATTTTCGATTGTTTCAAAAAAATTTTTCCGTATTCTTGATATCTCTCTATCAATTTCCATAATGTCTCCTGCCCACAGGGCCTCCCGTGGGTCTGCAAAGACCGTGTAAAAATACAAAGCCGCCGAGGATAATTCCCGACAGCAATATAAAAAGTATTTTTAAGCGGACTCATTTAACGAATTCAACTATTTTCTGAAAAGTTTCAAAATCTTCCACGGCGATTTTATAAAGCATCGGTCTTGAAAGAACCACATTTTTATCTTTCATCGCTTTTATCAGGGCGGAATATCTCAAACCCGCCTTTTCGCATGCTATGGAAAGATTTGTAATCCAGTGCCTTCGAAAATCTCTTTTTTTTACCTTGCGGTCGCGTGTGGCGTAAATCATGCTCTTCTCGAGATTTTCATTCGCCTGACGGTAATGCTTCCTTTTCGCGCCGATAAAACCCTTCGCCCGCTTCAGCACCTTTTTATGTCTTTTTCTTTTCGTGATTCCTCTTTTCACTCTTGCCATATTTACTCCTTTTAATAAACCCTGGTCAAATTGTACAAATTAAAAAGTTAATAGTAAAGAGGAATACTGAAATTTCGGCATTTTGCCTTTAAAATATTTTTTATAGCGCGCTATGAACTTATCTAAAACCTCTTTTCTCTGCCTGATACTCCTTGCCCAGCCATGAAGCAGATCAACACCCTCCGCTGTTATTTTATAATTCCTCTTTGCGGGTCCCGTTCCCCCTGTATCCCATTTGGACTTGACGAAGCCCTCTTTTTCCAGATAACGCAATGTCCGGTAGATCATGGCGGGATCGGGTTTCCCCTCCGTGAATCCGAATTGCTCAAGTTTGTCCATCAGCTCATATCCGTACGACGGTTTTTTAGCCAGGAAAAACAAAAGACAGGGCTCGGTAAAACGCGTCATCCTTCCGCTTGGGCATTCGCATTTTTCCGGCCCATACTTTTCGCCGCGCTTGTTATCTTTGCACATATTAATCACCTCCGCATATTTTGACGCGCAAAGCCGTCAAAAAGTTACACCTATATGTTATTTGTACATAGATGATATTTTATTGTCCGCGTTTTGTCAATAGCCCGCATTTA
>PEXM01000048.1 GCA_002779055.1 Elusimicrobia bacterium CG08_land_8_20_14_0_20_44_26 | reverse complement strand
AAGGATGAACTGAAAAATATAGGGCTGTGGGATTTGCATTCAAGAAATCTTTTCAGGATAACATGGAAAAACGAACCCGTTAAAAAAGGCGGAGGTTTCGGAGGAGTTAATTACATTGAACTTCCGAAAGAATTGACGGGCGTAAAGGCGAGGATATTTGTTCTGATAGGAAAGTTTTTTCCGACCGGCGCTCACAAAGTCGGCGCGACTTTCGGGCCGCTCGTTTCAAGACTCATTACGGGCGAATTTGACCCGACGACGCAGAAAGCCGTGTGGCCCTCCACCGGAAATTATTGCAGGGGCGGAGCTTATGATTCTTATCTTCTCGCCTGTGATTCCATAGCGATTCTTCCGGAAGGAATGTCAAAGGAAAGATTTGAGTGGCTTAAGACGGTGGGAAGCGAAATTTTCGCAACGCCGGGCGTTGAGAGCAATGTCAAGGAGATATACGATAAATGCCACGAACTTAAAGCCGAGAGGGGCGACGATATCGTTATTCTGAACCAGTTTGAGGAAATGCCCAATATGATGTGGCATTACGCCGTAACAGGAAGAGCCATGGAAGAGGTCTATCAGAAAAACAAAAAAAGTCATCAGCGTTTTTCGGCGCTCTTTCTCACGCAGGGTTCGGCGGGCACGCTCGGGAGCGCCGAATATATAAGGGAGCTTCATCCCGCAGTTAAAGTCGGGGCGGGTGAAGCACTGGAATGTCCGACTCTGCTTTATAACGGTTTCGGCGGACACAGGATAGAGGGCATCGGAGACAAGCACGTGCCGTGGATACACAACTTGAAAAACATGGATGCCGTTGCTGACATAGAAGACGATAAATGCCTCAGAATGATACGGCTTTTTAACGAAGAAAAAGGAAGAAAATATCTTGAAAAGAAAGGCGTGGGTCCCGCCATAGTCGGCAAACTTGACCTTCTCGGAATTTCTTCCGTAGCGAATATCGTCGGATGTATAAAAATGGCGAAGTACTATGAGATGAATGAACGCGACTGCGTCTTTACGGTCGCCACGGACTCTATGGAACTCTACGGCTCACGAATCAAGGAACTGCGCGAGGAACGCGGAGAATACTCCGAGACGGACGCCGGGAAGGATTACGAGACCTGTATTCAGGAGATAGATACGGAATACCTGATGGAGTTAACATACAGGGATAAAAAAAGAATGCATAATCTTAAATATTTTACATGGGTTGAACAGCAGGGGAAAGAAGTGGAAGACCTCAACGCCCAGTGGTATGACGAGAACTGGTGGAAAGACCGCCTTGACGTAACGGAGAAGTGGGATAATCTTATTACTGAGTTTAACGAGAAAACCGGATTATTGAAAAAATATAAATAGAAAAAGCGGTGCCCGCCGAAAGCCGCGGAGTGGAGTTTATGCATAAAGAGGGAATCAATTTAAATACCGTTACGATTGAAAAACTGAAAACGCTGCCGGGAATAGGAGATAATCTCGCGAGGAGCATAATACTTCACAGAGAACTCAAAAGCGAATTCGTAAATCCGGACGAATTTAAAAGCATCGTTCCGGAGAAAGTTTATTCGGACATAGCGAAAAACTATAACATCTATGCCGTTTCCCCTTTTGCCTGGAAAAGTAGGATTGTTCAGGACGAGTTCAAGCTTTACAACAGGGATTTAGGCGTTTATTTTATAGGCGCGCCTCCGGCCGTTGTCATTCATTTTCTGGATAAACTTTACGTCCTAGGTTTTACTTTGAGCCCGAATTTAAGATACACAATTTATGGAATCCTCGGCGAAGGAGGGCTTTTTCTTACGCTTAAAAAATTTTTCGGGTGGAAAGCATCTCTCGAAGCGCTGGTGCTTGCGGAAACTCCGGATATGAACGAACTCGAATCTTTTCTTTCCGAATATAGCGTCGGCAGAATCCTCATACCCGACAGCGGTTTAATTGTATCTTCCGGAAGCGCTTATAAAAACATATCGGAGATGTTGATGTTGGACAAGATAAAAGCGTTTGCCCCCTTCCTCAAAATTACGGGAGAATCTTTTGAAATTTGCCCTGTCTATCCAATCCAGTTAACTGGAGTTCTTTCAGCCGCGCTTTTGTTGAGATACGGCGAGGTGGGAATTTTGTTTATGTTTAATATCGGCGCCGGGGATGAGAAGAATATGATGGAGACGGAGGTCTCTGAAAAATTGAGGGCGGTAAAAATAATTTGCTTTTTCGCGGCAGCGCCGTCTAATATTTTAACCAAATTTTGCGGAGAACCTTTTATAATAAAGACAGCGGACGCCGGCGCTCTTTTTTGCGATGGTAATGTTGTGTATGTCCAAAAAAGAAAAACTGCTTAAATTGTTTGTTGATCTCGTCCGGATAAAGTCATTTGACCGCAGTAAAGAGATGTCCTCATATCTTCAAAGCGCTTTGAAAGAAAACGGCTGGCATAATGTGCGTGAAAGCGGGGGAAATGTCTGGGGGAGCATCGGGAGAGGCAGTAAGAAGGTTCTTTATGACATACACTCGGATACGGTGCTTGCGGCGGGGTCGTGGAAAAGCGACCCTTTCAAAGCCGTAATAAAAAACGGCCGGATTTACGGACGGGGAACCGTTGACGATAAAGGGTCTCTCTCATCGGCGATATTTGCGGGAAATTTTATTAAGGATTCGCCGGATTACAAAATATATCTGCTCGCTTGCGACAGGGAGGAGATTGACGAGGGCTACGGCTTGAGGGTTTTCATTGAAAAGGAGAAAACAAAGCCCGATTACGCGGTTATAGCGGAACCTTCGGGGCTGAAACTTGCCGTCGGCCAGAGAGGGCGGACGGAGTTCGCTTTGAACGCCGCGGGCATACCCGCTCACGGCTCAATGCCGGATGAAGGGAAAAATGCCGTTTATATTATAAGCGAAGCGGTTGATAAAATAAAAAAAATAAAATTCAAAAGAGTCAAACCGTTTTCAAATACGATTGTCACCCCGACGGCGCTCAGTTCTCAGGGCGACGGCAAAAATGTTCTTCCGAACTCCTGCAGCCTTCTTTTAGATGTGCGCATAAATCACAAGGATAAGGTCTCCGACATAAGAAAAATAATATCAAAAACCATACCTCCGGGAATCAGCATAAAAACGGGGCTGGTCTGCAGAGCGTGGCTTCTGAAAGACAGGGCTCTGCTCGCTTCTTCCAAAAAGGCCTACAAAAAAGTTTTCGGCTTTGAACCGGAACCGTATTACTGGGGTTTCTGCACGAACGGCTCCGAATATGCCGAGAGGGGTATTCCCGTCGTCGGTTTCGGTCCGGGGAACCCCGCAATGGCGCACAAGGATAACGAAATGGTAAAATTCAGCGAAGTTCAAAAGGCCGTGGAGTTCTTTGCGGCGTTCCCGCAGTGCTTATGATTAAAAAAATATTCGGTATCGCCACCCTCCCGTCAAAGGCCGAAGGTGCGCCGTGGCGTGCGGCCTCAACTTCCCTTTTTACTTTTTTATTTTTTTACTTTTTTATTTTTTTCTCTTCACTCTTCACTCTTCACTCTTCACTATTATTTGCCGTAGAGCCGTTTTATATTGCGGAACTGCCTAATATTCACGAATATGATCTCTTCGCAAACGGCGGCTGGAACGGAAATTGGTATGTGGGTTATGACCACTGCTGGATTGTGAAACTGCCTCCTGCGCTTCCCAAAAAGAATTACAAAAGGGCTTTTTTGGGCGTTAAGATTGGCAGAGCGAAGACGGAGAAACAAATCAGGAGCATTTTAGGGACAAGCATTGACGATAAGAAAAAGAAACTTGAACTTGCCACAGAAGATGAGAAGGGAAAAATACTTGCCGAAATCCAGTCCTTGGGAAAAAAAGAAGAGAAAGTCGGGGAAATCACTTTTTACATTTCGGTTTCGCAGGATTCGGATTTTTCAGACGATAAAAAATATGCCGCCGCTAGAGGAAGCGAAATACCGATTGAGGGAGATTCTAGCGAGGCGCTTAATTACATTTCGGAAGGTGCGTGGTTCTGGACGGAAGTCCCGATGGACATTATCTCGGATTCCGTCGGAAAAAACAATTTTGTGGCGGTGTGGTCGGATAACCCCCTGCTTACTTCGGCGGAATTTGCCCCGGTTATCGCTGCCGGCTGGTCGGACACAAATGAAAACGCGTATCTGACGACCAACAATCAGGGAGCGCCTCCGAAAGAACTTGAAAAACAAATCAGTTATTTTACGCCGGCGATATGTATGAAACTGGTGCCGGAGCCGGACGGAAAAATAACGGTTTCTGTGAAGAATGCCAAAATAGAAAAAGATGTCCTGCGCGTATCGGCGGAAGTTTCCGGCGAGATGCGGAGAGTCGGATGGCGTCTCTTTAAAGAAGACAATGAAGGAATTCCGACGGGCTACGGCGTGACGGCGCCGCCGTACTGCTTGACCGTCAGGAATTTGAAGCCGGGCAGGTACAGATTTTATATTGAGGCGACGGATTATTTTGAACGCCGCGCGCAAACGGAAGAGAAAACTTTTGTTGTAGAATGAAATTTTGATGGAGGTGAAAAGATGGATACCGTATTTACCATTCCGAGAAGTGTCACTCAGGGAGAGGAACTTATAGTCGTCCGCCGTAAGAAATACGAGCAACTAAAAAAACATCTTGCCGAAGTTAAAGATGCTCTGGCTAAAATAAGACAGGGCGAAAAAGAATTAAGAGAAGGTAAAACACGCATATTTAAATCACTGACGGAACTCCGTCGGTAAGTTTATGGCTCATTCTGTCTTAAAAGTTCATTCTACCAGCGGGTTTGAGAAATCCTTCCGCAAACTTCCCGTCCATATTCAGGAATTAGCCGAAAAAAAGGATAAGTGGTTCCGGAAAAATGTCTTAGATATTCGATTACATACGCACAAACTTAAAGGCGAACTCGTCGGTTATTGGTCCTACTATATTAATCGTCGTTACCGTATCTTATTTCGTTTTATTAGTATTGATGAAGTGATTTACTATGATATAGGAACACATGAAATTTATAA